>JBBQYN010000349.1:0-2925 GCA_038208655.1 Actinomycetales bacterium | reverse complement strand
CGCCTTCATGTAGCGATCGTCACCGCGAGAAACGCTCCTTCCCACGAGCGCGTGGTCAAGACGATCCAGTCCTGGGGCCTGCGCGTGAACGACGCCTTCTTCCTCGGCGGTATCGAGAAGGCACGCGTCCTGCGTGTGCTTCGTCCCCACATTTTCTTCGATGATCAGGTCGGCCACCTCCGTGCTTCCGAAGACGAGGTGCCGAGCGTCCACGTTCCATTCGGAATCGTGAACGAAATCGCTCCAGCCGTAGCCTGATTGGCGGTTGGGGTAGTGCCTTCGACACGCACAAAGCGTCTCCCAAGCCCGTCTGCTCCATCCCGTCCACCGACGCCGCCTGGCCAGAACGCTACGAGTTCGCATGGTCCCATTGATGGCGCACCCGCGCTCTGAACCTCATCGCCGTCGCTTGTGTAGATCGACTCCGAGCTCGCGCTCGATCTCGAACTCGCCTCCGAACCACGCTGAAGGGCCGCCGCCGAGGAACACCCCGAGTGAGCGATCCTGCCGCCTGCAATGCCCCCTCCCGATGTCAACGCACCGGTGGGTGGTGTCGATACTGCTGAAATCGATTGGGAATCGGCGTGTCCCAGTCACTTTCCATGACTCGAATGCGTGGCCGCGCGTCAGGATCAGCGGGCCGTCGCCCTGCATTGTGTTGCAGTGCGGGCAGACCTGCGCCATGTAATGCTTCTTGACGACGCTGCTGTAACGACTGCCAAACGTCGTGAAGGGTGGAGGTCGAGATTTCGCGCCCAGATCGCGAATGTTGTCTTTAATCAGTCGTTCAACCCGGTCGGGTTTGTGGGGCACGTGTGTCGCTGAAACCGTCGAGGTGATGCCGCAGCGGGTCTCGTGGCCGGCAGCGTAAACGAACCACGCGGTCATCCACTTCGCGCATGCTTCCTGCCAGCATTTGGTCATCACGACGTCGACGATGAGCCAGTTCGCGACCGCGTCAGCCTTCTCGTTCACTTGCGCGGTCAGGATGTGCACCAGGCCCGCTTCCAGATCAAAGCTGGTTTCATTCATCCTGATTGGTTCGTTCACCGCCATGACGATCGCTTCGGCACGCTCATCGATGGCAAAGTGGGTTGTTCCTGCAGCGAAGGCGATGCTTTTGGGTCCGGCCAACCAGATGGTGTCGATGCCGGCTGCTCGGTATCGCTCCGTCCGGCGCAGGGGTCTGCTGCACGGATAGGTGACAGGTTGCAGTCACGCAGCCAGTGCGGCTGGCGTGTTCATGATGGTCTCGAATTCGACGGGCGTCAAACGGCCCAGGGCCGCCTGTCGGCGGCGCCGATGGTCGGTCCGCTCGATCCAGGTCACGATCGCGATGCGTAGCTTCTCGCGGGTGGTCCAGGAGCGCCGGTCGAGGACGTTCTTCTGCAGCAGGCTGAAGAAGCTCTCCATGGCGGCGTTGTCCCCGCACGATGCCACCCGACCCATGGATCCGACCATGCGGTTCCGGGCCAAAGCACGCAGGAACTTCCGGCTTCGAAATTGGCCGTATTCAACCGGTCGAAGCAACACCTGATTATGGAGGTGTTGTGTGGGTGTCTGGCAACGGCAGAAGCAAGTTCGAGAGTATCGGGGACACATTCCGTCGCCGGGTCGGCCGTCGGTTGCGTGGCGGGAGGATCGGGTGCGGTTCTGGGCGTCGATCGCGGCGGGCGCGAAGACACGGGACGCGAGCGTCGCGGCGGGCGTGTCAGAGCCTGTCGGGTACCGGTGGTTCCTCCACGCTGGCGGGGTGAACCCTCGGCTGGACCCGGCATTGTCCGGACGGTACCTATCTTCCAGTGATCGTGAAGAAATTGCTTTGTGGCGGGCGCAGGGCTGCGGGGTGAGGGAGATCGCGCGGCGCTTGGGCCGGAACCCGTCGACGATTTCCAGGGAGCTGCGCCGGAACGCATCGACTAGGACGTATCGGTTGGATTACAAGGCATCCACGGCGCAGTGGCATGCAGAGCGTCGGGCCCGACGCCCGAAGGCGGCGAAGCTGATCACGAATGAACGCCTCCGTCACTACGTCAGCGACAAACTCAGTGGCCACCTCAGAACGGGTAACGGTGACCGCCTCGGGCCGGAAGGTCCTGCCTGGGACGGAAAGAATAAACCTCACCGCGAGGACCGCGAATGGGTGACCGGGTGGAGTCCGCAGCAGATTGCTAAACGGTTGCCGATGGAGTTCCCGGACGAGCTCTCGATGCGGATCTCGCATGAAGCGATCTACCAGGCCCTCTACGTCCCAGACCGGGGCGGCCTCACCCGGCAGCAGTCCTGGCACCTGCGCCGAGGTCGCACGAAACGTATGCCCCGGGCAAGAACACGCCAGCAAGCATGGGCCCACGTCACCGACGCCACGACGCTGAAGAAAAGACCAGCCGAAGCCGACGACCGCAAAACAGCAGGCCACTGGGAGGGGGATCTCATCATCGGTTTGAACCGGTCCGCGATCGCGACACTGATCGATCGCACGACCCGCTACGCGATGCTCGTCCATCTGCCCCGGCAGACAGGCTACGGACTGATCAAGCCTAAAAAGAACGGGCCCGCTTTGGCTGGATATGGGGCGGTGACGATGAAGAACGCGCTCGTCAGAACCTTCGAGGCGTTGCCCGTGGGCCTGCGCCGGTCTCTGACCTGGGATCGGGGCAAGGAGATGTCAGCGCACGCCCTCCTGACGAAAGAGATCGGGTTGCCGGTCTACTTCGCCGACGCAAAAAGTCCTTGGCAGCGCGGCAGCAACGAACACCTCAATGGGCTGCTCCGCCAGTACTTCCAGCTTGTTGAATGGGGGTAGGAGTCGTGGGTCTGCAGCCCATGATTCTCAGATCGTGGCTGGTCTCGCTCGAGTACTTCCTGTCGACCATTTCTAGTCTGGCTTTCTTAGGGCGTGCGGGCCGGCCACGATCTCCTGGC
>JBBQYN010000348.1:0-2930 GCA_038208655.1 Actinomycetales bacterium | reverse complement strand
GACGCGATTCTGCGCGGCGCGGCCGTGCCCGTTGACCCGCGTGACGCCGTGCGGGTGATCGAGATCATCGAACGCATCCACGCGGCCACGGCGCGCTGACCGGCGCCGACCGGGCCGGGTTCGGCCCGCTCAGGCCGTGATCAACAGTGGGGCGTCGTCGTCGGCGGCCCACTCATTGAGTGAGCCGTCGTAGATTGACACCGCCTCGGTGCCCGCGACGGTCAACATGAGCGCCCCGAGGGATGCCGCGATGCCGCTGCCGCAGTAGGTGACCACGCGTGTCGCCGTGCCGGACAGCACCGGGGCCAGCACGGGGGCGAGGCGCTCCAGCAGCTCGTCGCCGCGGAGGAAGGCGTTGCTGTCGGCGTCGACCAGGCGGGCCGAGGGCAGGCTGGCGCTGCCGGGAATGTGACCGCGCCGCGGCCGCAGGTCGGACCGGCCCGAGAACTCGTCGGCCGGCAGGGAACACACGAGCACGGCATCCGTTGTTCCGGCCACCACGGATTCCACGAACGCCCGATCAACCCACAACTCGGGGCGCGGATTGGCCGTGAACCCGGCGACGGAGACCAGCTCGACCGCGCCGTCGTCGCTGGGTCGTTCTTCGGCATGCCACTTGACTAGGCCGCCGTCGAGCACAGCCACGGCGTCGTATCCGAACGACCGAAACAGCCACCACAACCGGGCGGCCCATTGGCCGACCGACGCGTCGTAAATGACCACCGTGGTGTCATTGTCGATGCCGACGGATGCCGCGGCGCGTTCAAACTGGGCCGCGCTCGGTCGGGCGAAACCCCAGCTTCCGTCGGGGTCGGAAAAGTCCTGAATGAGGTCGGCGAACACGGCGCCGGGCACGTGGGCGACGAGGTAGTCGTCGTAGCCGCTGCGCCATTCCCGGGCGCCGCCGGCCATGGTTACCGGAAAAATGGTGGCGTCGAGGGTGACGAGGTTATCCGAACCCAGGTGGTCGGCCAACCACTGGGTAGACACGAGCGCCGACGGCGTAACGGGAGAAGACATGCCTTCACGCTATCGCCTCCCTCCGACAGTCGGCCGGGTGCCGGGGCTGCCGTGGGCGGCGGGGTTCGGTCAGAGCTTGGCGGTCCAGTCCAAATTGATGGTCTGGTTGATGTAAATGTTCTCACCCAGACCCGGTACCGACGGGTTCATCGTGAGCATCAACTGCACCGGCACGTTGAAGCGCTGCGCGATGTCGAAGAACGAGTCGCCCTCCACCACGGAGTACGTGAGCAAGGCACCGGCACTGTTGGCTACGGCCGACCCACGGGCGCCCGGCGTGGCACCCAGGTCCATTGCCGGGCCCTGCGGCAGCGGCTCCGGCACGGCGTTGGGGGTGAGGTCGGGCACAGCGGGGTTCGGGACCAGCGGGGCCTCGACGACCGGCTCAGGTTCGGGCTCGGCCGTGGCGCTCGGAGTGGCTGTGGGTGTCGGAGTGGGCGCCGGTGTGGGCGTCACGGTGACGGTCGCCGTGACCGTGGGGGCGGGAGGCGCGGAACATCCGGCCACGGCCAGCAGCACTACCAGGCCTAAGCCGGCGGCTGCCGTTCGGGTCACGCGGAACATCGGTGAACGGTGAGATCGTACCATGGTGCAGGCCCCCTTGATCGGTGCCCGGCCGGCCAGCCCGGTGGGCGGCCACACGACACCGTTCGCCCAGCTTAGAACCTGTCGACGTCGGCCGTGCGGCCCCAAGCGGGAAACCGGGCCCTCACCGGAGGGGTCAGCGGCACCCGGTCAGCACTCGATGACGTTCACCGCGAGGCCGCCCTCGCTGGTCTCCTTGTATTTGGTGGACATGTCCAGGCCGGTCTGCCGCATGGTTTCGATGACCGCGTCGAGGGAGACCAGGTGGGTGCCGTCGCCGTGCAGGGCCAGCCGCGCGGCCGATACCGCCGTGGACGAGGCGATGGCGTTGCGTTCGATGCACGGCACCTGCACGAGGCCGCCGACGGGGTCGCAGGTGAGGCCCAAATGATGTTCCATCGCGATTTCGGCCGCGTTCTCGACCTGACGCGGGGTGCCCCCGAGCACCGCGCACAGGGCTCCCGCCGCCATCGCGCAGGCGGAACCCACCTCGGCCTGGCAACCGCCTTCGGCCCCCGAAATCGAGGCGTTCGCCTTCACGAGTGACCCGATGGCCACCGCGGTGAGCAGAAACCGGCGCAGCCCCGCGGTATCCGCCCCCGGCACGAAACGCAGGTAGTAATGCCCGACCGCGGGGATGATGCCCGCCGCCCCATTGGTGGGCGCGGTCACCACACGACCGCCGGCCGCGTTTTCTTCGTTCACGGCCAGAGCGAAGGCGTGCAGCCATTCGGTGGAGGTATCGCGTTCCCGCGACGGCAACCCGTCGTATTCCTCCAGGCGCATACGCACGGCGGCGGCCCGGCGCTTGACCTGCAGCCCGCCGGGCAGGGTGCCCGACGCGGTCAGGCCCGCTTCGACGCAGTCATGCATGGCCGACCAGATCGCGTCGAGGCCCGCGTCGAGGGCCTCCGCACCGTGCAGGGCCTCTTCATTGCGACGGGCGACGGCGCAGATGCTCAGGTCGTGTTCGTCGCACAGGGCCAGCAGCTCCGCACTGGACGTGTAGGGCAGGGGGTGCGCGGGGCCGGCCGCCGCGGCTGCCGGGGAGGGTTCACCGTCTTGGCGGATGAAGCCTCCGCCGATGGAGTACCAGGTCTCTTCGAGCAGGGGAGCGGCATCCCCTTCACCCAGGGCCGTCAGGGTGAGCGCGTTGGGGTGACCGGGCAGCCGGGTGCGCGCTTCGAAGCGGATGTGGTCCCGGTTCACCGCGACGCGGTGGTCGCCGAGCAGGGTGAGGGTGGCACCCGGCACGAGGCCCGACCAGGCGAAACGCACGTCGTCGGGATTGCAGGTCTCGGGTCTCAGCCCGGTGAGCCCGGCCA
>JBBQYN010000347.1:0-2935 GCA_038208655.1 Actinomycetales bacterium | reverse complement strand
ATCGCATTTTTGCCTTTGCCGGGTTCACCATCACCGGCTGGAACTTCCCGTCCACCAAAGTCCTCGATCCACTGGCCCCGCTCTGCCCTCCCGCAGCTCCCGCAGCTCCCAAGGGCCCGAAGGCCCCTAAACCCTGCAATGAAAGCGACAAGAGCAACAGCTGGAACGGGATCCAGGGCTTTTTCACGGAGTGGGTCTCCATCGACGGGGCGTTCGGATTGGGCGGCCCTCAACTCAACGGCACCAGCGTCAGATTGACCAAGTAGGAGATTCCATGAAGACCAGACTCATTGGCGCGATCCTCGCGATCGTACTGGCCATCACTGGGGCCGTCGTGCTCACCGGCTACGTGAACGGTGCCGACGTGCGCGCGGCTGCCGGCGCCGAGTTCGTGGCGGTCTACCTGGTCAAAGAGGAGATCCCGGCCGGCACCGAGGCGAGCGTGATCGGCGACCTGATCACCGAGACGCAGATCCCCGCTCTCGCGGCCGTGCCCGGCCGGGTGACGAAACTGGGTGACCTGAAAGGTCTAGTGGCAGATACCGCGCTGATGCCTGGCGAGCAACTGCTCGAGTCGCGCTGGGTGAGCCCTGCCACGCGGGCAGCCAGCGGAGACGTAGCCCTTCCGGAGGGAATGCAGTCGGTCAGCATTGCCCTGCCGGTCGAGCGGGTGGTCGGCGGCACGATCAAGCCGGGCGACACCGTCGGCGTGGTGATTTCCGCGAACGTCACCCTCGCCGATGGGGCTGGGGAAGAGCGGATTGCACGTCAGGTCTTCCACAAGGTGCTTGTGACCGCGGTGCGGGAAGGAACCAGCACGCCCCCTGCCGACGAAGCAGACGCGGCCGCCGGGGCATCCGATACCGTCATGGTCACTCTCGCTCGGCCGACCGCAGATATCCAGAAGCTGGTCTGGGGTAAAGAATTCGGCACCGTGTGGCTCACCATCGAACCGGAGACCGCGGACGGGACCGGTTCAGCGGCCATCGGTGAAAGGACGGTGTTCGAGTGAGCCGCCCACGCTCGAGCCCCTGGCGCAACGGGGTGCTGGAGCCGGCAGCGCGGAAAGCCTCTGCCACTCTGCCGGGTGAGCCGGTCGATCAGAGCCCGCAGGACGCCCCGGGCGGGTTCGAGCTCGTGGCCCCGGTCGACGTCGGCACCCGCATCTCCCACCAAGTGATTGCAGTGGTCGCCGCCAAGGGCGGTGTCGGCAAGACGACCGTCGCCACGAACCTCGCCGTGGGCCTGGCCCGGCAGGCCCCGCTGTCGGTGGTGCTCGTCGACGCCGATGTGCAGTTCGGGGACGTGGCCACGGCGCTGTCGCTGGCTCCCGCACGTACTCTCTTGGACGCCGTCACTGCCGCCGCGGCCGAGGACGCCATGGTGCTCAAGGCCTACCTGACCCCGCATCCGGACGGCTATTACATTGTGTGCGGTGCGGCGTCGCCGGCCGATGGCGACCGCGTCAGCGGCGAGCAGCTCGGCCACCTGATCAGCCAGCTCACCGAGATCTTCAGGTTTGTCATCATCGACACGGCCCCCGGTCTGGGCGAGCACGCCCTGGCCGCCCTCGAAGCGGCTACAGACGCGGTGTTCCTCTGCGACATGTCCGTTCCGAGTGCCCGCGGTCTGCGCAAGGAGATCGCTGTTCTCACCGCCGTTGGCATCATGCCCTCGGCCCGTCATGTGGTGCTGAACTTCGCAGACCGGATGAGCGGGCTGAGCGTGCGGGACATCGAGGCGACGATCGGGGTGCCGGTGGATATCGCCGTGCCCCGGTCGAGCGCGGTGACGCTGTCCACGAACCTGGGGGTTCCGCTGCTCCAAGCCGGCAAAAAGAATCCGGCGTCGGCGGCGCTGAACCAGCTGGTGCTCCGGTTCCATCCCGGCGCGAAAATCAAACGTGGTCGCTTGCATCGAAGGGTGGTTGTCGCATGAGACTGGCTGACCGAGTGGACGCGGCTCGCCGCGATGGACCGCTGCCTCGCCGCGGCGTGCCCGACGCGAAAATCGAGAATTTGATCGCGCCGAAGGAGATCACGCACGAGAGTGACGGCCCGCCCGCGACAGTCCCGGCGGTGCCGGCGGTGCCGACAGTCCCCGCGGTGCCGCAGGCGCAGGCTCCCGCTCCAGTGCTGCCGGCCGACCCGCTGGCCGAACTCAAGGAACGGGCTGCCCAAGAACTCTTCGGCCGAATCGGCACACGGTTGAACGACCCGAGCCTGAGCGAGGAGCAACTGCACTCCTACGCCAGGGCCGAACTCGTCAGCATTGTCGCGGCCGAACAGGTTCCGCTCAGCCCGGAGGAACGCACCCGGCTGATCGCCGCGATCGGTGCCGACGTGCTCGGGTACGGCCCGCTGGAGGCCCTGCTCGCCGACGTTGCCGTCACCGAGATCATGGTCAACGGCCACGAGCAGATCTTCGTGGAGCGTGACGGCCGTCTCAGTCGCAGTGATGCCCGGTTCGTCAGCGAGGCCCAGTTGCGCCGGGTGATCGAACGCATCGTGTCGAAGGTGGGGCGCCGCATTGACGAGTCCTCCCCGCTGGTGGACGCCCGCCTCGCCGACGGTTCACGGGTCAACGCGATCATTCCGCCGCTCGCCGTCGACGGCTCCTCGCTCACGATTCGCAAGTTCGCGCGCGAACCGCTCACGGTGACCGACCTGATCCGTTTCGGCACCCTCGGCGCTGAGATGGCCGAGGTGCTCGACGCCTGCGTGAAAGCCAAACTCAACATCATGGTCTCCGGCGGCACCGGAACGGGCAAGACGACGCTGCTGAACGTGTTGTCCGGTTTCATCCCCGACGATGAGCGCATCATCACCATTGAAGACGCTGTGGAGCTGCAACTGCAGCAGGACCACGTGATCCGATTGGAATCCCGGCCGGCCAACATCGAGGGCAAAGGCGAGATCACCATCCGTGACCTCGT
>JBBQYN010000346.1:0-2937 GCA_038208655.1 Actinomycetales bacterium | reverse complement strand
CCGAACAGGAGGGGGCGGCCGGCCGGGTTTCCCGTGACGTGCACGTTGTTGCGGTGCAGTACGTCAACTGCGGACGCCGATGCTCTGGACTGCGAGGTCATGACATCTTGCTTCTGTCTGTTCAGCAGCCGTCAGTTCAGTCGCTGTCTGCTAAGGCTATCCGTTAAAATTCTGTTTGGTCGGCATTGTGTGATCCGGCCGGGTCGCTTCGGGAACCGCGGTCAGATCTCTGCGACGGGGGGTGCGTAGCCGGGTGATCAGCGTCATCAGGTGGTAGATCGAGATCGCGGCGACGGTTCCCAGCGCGATGCCGTTGAAGCTCAGCGTGCCGAAGTTGATGGTGAAATCGGCGATGCCGATGATCAGGGCCGTCGCGGCGGTGAACTGGTTGACGGGCTTGGTGAAGTCCACCCGGTTGTCGAGCCAGATTTTCACGCCGATGACCCCGATCAGGCCGTACAGCGCGGTCGTGACGCCGCCGAGCACTCCGGCCGGAATCGTGTTGATCACCGCGCCGACCTTAGGGGAAAGTCCGAGCAGTACCGCGGTGATGCCGGCAACCCAGTACGCCGCGGTGGAGTAGATGCGGGTCGCGGCCATCACGCCGATGTTCTCCCCGTAGGTGGTGGTGCCGCTGCCGCCGCCGAAACCGGCCAGCATGGTGGCGACGCCGTCGGCGATCAGGGCGCGACCGGTGAGCCGGTTCACGCTCGGGTCGGTCATCTGCGCGACCCCGCGAATGTGACCCACATTCTCGGCGATCAGCACGAGCACCACCGGGATGAACGCCGGCAGCACGCCGAACACCACGGCCGGGTTCTCGAACGGGTTCGCGGGCGCGGTGAACGGCGGCAGGCCGAACCAGGCGGCGTCGGCGACGGCACTGAAATCCACCTCTCCGAACGACACGGCCGCGACATACCCCACGATCACGCCGAGGAAGATCGACAGCCGACCCAGAATCCCGCGAAAGAGCACCGTGCACAGAATCACTGCCAGGAGCGTGATCAGGGCCGTGGTGGGCGCGGCCGAGAAGTTGGCCTTCGCCACCGGGGCCAGGTTGAAACCGATCAGCGCAACGATCGCGCCCGACACGATCGGCGGCATCAGCGCTTCGATCCACCCGGTTCCGGTGACCTGCACGATCACGCCTACGACGGCCAGCAACACACCGACCGCCAGAATGCCGAAGAGAGCGCTGCCCATTCCACCGGATGCCGTCGCCGCGGTGATCGGGGCGATGAACGCGAACGACGAGCCCAGGTAGCTGGGGAGTCTGTTGCCGGTGATGATCAGGAACAGCAGCGTGCCGATACCGGAGAACAACAGCGTGGTGCTCGGCGGAAAGTCGGTGAGCAGCGGCACCAGAAACGTGGCACCGAACATGGCGACCACGTGCTGCGCCCCGATTCCGATGGTGATCGGCCAGTTCAGGCGCTCGCCCGGTGACACGACTGCGTCGTCGGCGACGTTCTTGCCATCGCCGTGCACGGTCCAGGGCAGGGTGGGGCGGCGCAGGGCCATGGGATCTCGTTCCGGTGGGCGATCGTGGGAAGGCGGAGGTGTGACGCTCGAGCAAATACACTGGGCGAATGAGGCGACCGACGCAAACTGACACCGTGACCCGTCTCGAGGTTCAGGTGTCGGAGGGTCAGTTGCGCGGCATCCGGGAACGCGGGGTGCGCGCCTGGCGGGGCATCCCCTACGCCGCCGCTCCGGTGGGGGAGCTGCGGTTTCGAGCGCCGCGACCGCCCGAACCGTGGACCGGGATGCGCGACGCCACCGAGTGGGGCGCGGTGGCTCCACAGAGCCACCGCGGACAGTTTATCGGAGCGCACCCCCGAATCCCGCAGAGCGAAGACTGCCTCAACCTCAACGTGATCGCCCCCGACGCCCCCGGTGCCACCCTGTGCCCGGTGATGGTCTTCATTCACGGCGGTGCCTACAGCGTCGGGTCCTCCCGTGAGGTGCCGCGCCAGGGGGAGGGCCTCGTGCGTCGCGGCGGCATCGTCTACGTGAGCCTGAACTACCGCCTCGGCGCGCTCGGCTACCTGGACTTCACTCGGTATTCCACCCCGGAGCGGCCGATCGAGAGTAACCTCGGCCTGCGGGATCAGGTCGCGGCGCTGGAATGGATTCGCCGCAACATTCACGTGTTCGGTGGTGACCCGGATGCTGTGACCCTGTTCGGTGAATCGGCCGGCGGGAATGCCGTGACCACGCTCATGACGGTGCCTGCCGCTGCCGGCCTGTTTCAACGTGCGATCGCGCAGAGCGCCCCGCCGAACGCGGTGTACCCGCCGTACCTCACCGCAATCTGGGCGGGGGAATTTGTGAGTGACCTGGCCGATGCCGCCGGTGATGACCCGAGCCTGCCCGCCGATGACGGCGGCCCCGCGCAGGCTGTCCGTCTTCTGCTCGGCGCCGATACCGACAGCCTGGCCGCAGCGACGACCGCGCTGACCCGCCGCACGCCCGACGACTACCCGGGCACGATTCCACTGTGCCCGGTCATCGACGGGGATTTTCTGCCCGAACGCCCCCTCGACGCGTTCAAAAGCGGTCGCGCGCATCCGGTGCCGCTCATCATCGGCACCAACGCGCGGGAAGGCTCGTTGTTCTCGGGACGCATAGACATTCTGGCCACGACGCCCGCACGCATCCGTGCCATATTTCGTAAGACGAAGAAGAAGGCGCGTAAAGCCCTCAAAGCGCAGTACCCCGGCATTCCGGCGCTAAGGCCGGCGCTCGACTTCGGCGGGGACTACTCCTTCTGGTACCCCAGCGTGAAGGTGGGCGAACGACATTCCCGGTATGCGCCGGTGTTCTTCTACCGCTTCGACGCCGCACCGCGGCTCGTGCGCCTGATGGGCCTGGACGCCACCCACGGCCTGGAACTCTTCCCGCTGTTTGACCGGCTCGACGGCTGGTTCGGCC
>JBBQYN010000345.1:0-2943 GCA_038208655.1 Actinomycetales bacterium | reverse complement strand
GCTCGTGGCGGAGCCGAGCACGGCCACGAAGCTCGCCGTGTTGATGATCGACCCGTGTCCCTGCCGGCTCATGTAGCGCAACGCTGCGCGGCAGCAGAGGAACACTGACGTCAGGTTGACGTCGTGCACGCGCTGCCAGGTGGCAAGGTCGGTGGTCTCGATGGAGCCGTCGTCGACGGGAGAAATGCCCGCGTTGTTGACGGCGATGTCGATGGTTCCGTAGAGCAGGTAGGCGGTGTCAAAGAGGGCGTCGACCTGATCTTCCCGGGTCACGTCGACGGGCACGAACAGCCCGTTCACCTGGTCGGCCACCCTCATGCCGCCGTCTACGTCGCGGTCGCCGATCACCACGGTGGCCCCTTCGGCGGCCAGCCGTAACGCGGTGGCCTTTCCGATGCCGCCGGCCCCGCCGGTGATCACCGCGACGCGGCCCTGCAGCCTGTGGCTGAGATCGACCGGCTGGATCGGCATCAGGGCCCCTCGCCGTTCGGCTCGCTGCCGAACGGCGACATTAGAGCACCGTCACCGGCTGAGCACACGAGAAGATTGCCCCGGAAGGCAACCGGGTCAGATGACGCGGCAGTGCGAGGTGAGCAGCCCGATCTTGTCGATGGCGACCGTCACCGTGGACCGGTCGCCGAGGAAGACCGGAGGCTTGCGGCTGTATCCGGCTCCGCCCGGGCTGCCGGTGCTGATCAGGGTGCCGGGCATCAGGGTGCAGGTCTGCGAGAGGTAGGAGATGATCTCGGCGACGGTGCGCACCATGTCGCCGCTGGAAGCGTCCTGCAACAGGCGGCCGTCCACATGCGTGGTCAGCCAGAGGTTCTGCGGGTCGCCGATCTCGTCGGCGGTCACGACAACCGGTCCCGTGGGGGTGAAACCGTCGAAGGACTTGCAGCGCGACCACTGCGCTTCGGAGAACTGCAGGTCGCGGGCCGTGACGTCGTTCACGACGGTGTATCCGAAGACGTAGTCGAGGGCATCCGCTACCGACACGTTGCGTGCGGCCCGGCCGATGATCACGCCGACTTCGGCCTCGTAGTCGACCTGGCCGGTGTGGTCTGACGCCCAGGTGATGGTGGAACCGTGCCCGGTGAGTGAGTTCGGCCACAGCGAGAACACCGTCGCGGAGGTTTCCAGGCGCAGGCTCAGCTCTGAGGAGTGCGCGGCATAGTTGGCGCCGATCGCGATGATCTGCGGCGGGCGCAGCACGGCGGAGGAGTGCCGCAACTGGTCCACGGTGTGCAGCACCGCGCCGCCGTCGATGGCGTTCTGGCTGCTGGTGTGTACGCGGTCGTATTCGGCGGCACCGCGTTCCAGCAGGTCTTGCAGGTCTCGGGGGGCGTTGTCCATGACGTCGTCCAGAAAGAGCGCCGACTCTCCCAGTACAACGGCCAACCTGGGTACGGACTGGCCTTCCACTCTTAGGTGCGCAAACTTCATTCTTCAAGGCTACCCGGCGTCGGCAGCGACCCTGTGTGGGTACCCGACAGCTGCGCCGGGCCTTCCTTAGAGGTCCTCCACAGTTGGGCTGAGCGGATGCGCCGCCACGGCCCCATCGGAACCGGTCACCGCGGCCACCGGCACCGGCCCCGCACCGGCGGTGCGCCACAGGTGCATGCTCGCGTAACTGCGCCACGGCGCCCAGCCGGCCCCGCGGGCGGCGAGCGCTCCGGGGGTGGTCGGCAGGCCCAGCCTCGCGGCGCCCTGCCGCAGCGCAAGGTCGCTTGTGAGCAGAACGTCGGGGCTGCCCAGCACCCGCATGGCCAAGTACCCGGCGGTCCACGGGCCGATTCCCGCGCGGGCGCGAAGCGTCGTCTCCAGGCTCACCCGGTCGTCGGCAACGCTGATCACCAGCTCGCCGCTGGCCAGCGCCTCGGCGGTGCGCACGATCGTGTCGATACGGGCCGCGGGGCCGCGCAACACGTCGCGGCCGTGCGCGGCGATGGCCGCGGCCGTGGGAAACAGCAGCGCCAGTTCGTATGTGCTGGCGTAAGGTTCGGTGCCGGTGCCGGTGCCGGTGCCGGGAATGCGCTCGCCGAGGGCATGGCAGAGCCGGGTGAGGCTGGTGCGCGCCGAGGCGACCGAGACCTGTTGGCCGAGCAGCGCCCGAAACAGGGTCTCCTCCGCGTCGACGCTGCCCGGAAGGCGCATACCGGGGGTGATTCGCACAGACGCGGCGAGGGCCGGGTCCCGGCCGAGAGCATCGTCGATGGCGGCCGCGTCGGCGTCGAGGTCCAGCAGACGGCGCACCCGGCTCACGAGGGGGGCCAGGTCGGCCAGGGAACTCAGCCAGGCGGAGCAGCTCACCATCGGGGCGGTGTCGCTGCCGGCCAGGGTGAGGTGCACGGTCGCCGGCCCGTGCGGCAGCCGCATCGTGCGGGCGTAGTGCGCGCCGGCCGGGGATTCCGGGCCGGCCGAACGGTTCGACCCGGGAGGGGCATCCGTACCGGCAAGGCCGGGCGACGCGGTCTCGACGCCGGGCAGGGCCCGGGTGCCCAGGAATCGCAGCACGCCGAGACCGTCGAACGGCGCGCGGGCCGGCAGCTGCAGGGTGATTCGGGTGCCGCCGCGCGCGTCCACAGTGGCGGGGCCGAGGCCATGGCCGGCGCCCCGCAGAAACGTGGGAGTGCGCTCGTAGACGGCGGTGATGGTGTCGTTGAACTGCCGTACGCTGCCGAACCCGGCCGCGAAGGCGATGTCGGTGATCGGCAGGCCCGTCGTGACCAGCAGAATGCGTGCGGTCTGGGCGCGGTGCGCGCGGGCGAGGGCCAGCGGTCCGGCGCCGAGCTCCGCGGTGAGCACCCGGGTCACGTGACGGGACGTGTAGCCCAGTCGGGCCGCGAGGCCGTTCACGCCTTCGCGTTCCACAAGCCCGTCGGAAATCAGGCGCATGGCTCGGGCGGCCAGGTCGTCGCGCAGGTTCCAGGCCGGCGACCCCGG
>JBBQYN010000344.1:0-2948 GCA_038208655.1 Actinomycetales bacterium | reverse complement strand
GCTCGACATCGTCACCACGGTGGACTGGCACGAGCGGCAGAAGCTGCTCAAACTCGCGTTCGCCCTCGACGTGCACGCGGACCGGGCGGCGTCGGAGATTCAGTTCGGGCACATATACCGGCCGACGCATGTGAACACGTCGTGGGATGCGGCGCGGTTTGAGACATGCGCGCACCGGTATGTTTTCGTTGGGGAGCCGGGTTTCGGGATAGTAGTGGCCAACGATTGCACCTATGGGCATGACGTGTCGCGGCGGGCGCGGGCGGGCGGTGGCACCACGACCACGGTGCGGGAGTCGCTGCTGCGCGCGCCGACATTCCCCGATCCGGCGGCTGACCAGGGCGTGCACGTGATGCGCACCACGATCGGGCTTGCGGGCGACGTACTCGGCGCGGCCGAGCAAGGCTACCGGGTGAACCTGCCGCTGCGCGATGTCGAGGGCGAGCCGGTGGCGCCGCTGGTGGTGAGCGGGTCGCCCGCGATCGTGGTGGAAGCGGTGAAGCTGGCCGAGGACCGCTCCGGCGACCTCATTGTGCGGCTGTACGAGGCTCGCGGCGCCCGCGCTGTCGGCGAACTCGGCTTCGGCCTGAGCGTCGGCCAGATCGTCGAGACCGATCTGCTCGAACGGCCTGTGCCGACGGATGCCGTGACCTCGGTCGCCGGGAACACCGCGCGCCTGTCCCTGCGCGCCTTCCAGCTGGTCACCCTGCGCGTGGTGCGCGCATAAGTCGTAGAGCGGGGCGTGGCCACGAGTTCGCGTACAACCTCGCCGGCGTGAATGTGCACTACGGCACCCCGCCCAACCCGCGGGCGCCGGGCCGCATCAGCGGGGGATCCTCGTCGGGGTCGGCCAGTGCCGTGTCCCTCGCGCAGGCCGACATCGGCCTGGGCACCCACACGGGCGGGTCGATCCGCATTCCGGCGTCGTACCAGGGGGTGTTCGGCATTCGCACGACCCACGGCGCCGTCTCGCTCACGGGAGTACTGCCGCTGGCGGAATCCTTTGACACGGTCGGGTGGATGACCCGCGACGCCCAGACCCTGCGGCGCGTCGGCCGGGTGCTGCTGCCGCCTGCCGGGCCCGTCGGCGCGTCGGGGACGGGGCCGGGGTCCGGCTCGGGCTCAGACACTTTCGGCGCCGCCGTCACGTGCGCCGGGCTGAACGCTGTCTCCGACGCCGACGCCGACGTGCAGGCGGTGCTGGCCGACCTGCTGGACGGTTGGCGCACGAGTGAGCTGCCCCCGCTCGTTCCCGGAGACCTCGACCCCGACCTGCTGCCGGGCTGGCTCGCCGCCTTCCAGACCGTGCAGGGCTTTGAAGCCTGGCGCGCACGGCGCGTGGGTCGACGCGAACTGGGCGACTCTCGGAACGGATGTCGCGGGCCGGTTTCGCACCGCATCGCGCGTGTGGGTCGGTGAGGCCGAAACGGCGCGCGGTATCGCGCTCGAGGCGCGGCGTAGCATCCGTTCACTGATCGGTGACCGGGTGCTCGTGCTGCCGTCAGCGTCGTCGGTCGCGCCGCGCACGCGCGACGCCCAGCAGGGCAGCGCCGAGATTCAGCGCACCCGCATGGCCACCATGTCGCTAACCTGCCTGGCCGGCCTCGGCGGGCTGGCCGCGATCAGCTTGCCGTTGCGCACCTCCGACGGGTTGCCCCGCGGTGCGTGCCTGGTCGGCCCGGCCGGGAGTGACCTGCCCCTGCTCGACCTCGTGGTGGACCTGGCCGAGCAGGGACTGCTCGCGGTCTGAGCAGGCGCGCCGCGCTCGGCCCGCTTGTCGCGCCCGCGCCGCGCGTCGCGCCCGCGTGACGAGAACCGGGTGAATCGACGCAACGTTGACGAAAACCGGACGTTTTGGTAATCATTCGTCGCGCCATCCGGTTCTCGTCATAGGCCAACCTCCGACGCGCGCGGTTGGCACCACCTCGACGCCGAGCGAGGTTAGCTGTGTCAGCCGAAGAGAACGATTTGGCGGATGGCGCGGCCGTCGGCGAGGGTGTCGAGGGCCTCGTTGAGGTCGCCGAGGCCGATGGTCGCCGAGGTCAGCTGCTCGACGGGCAGCAGGCCGTCGCGCCACATCTGCTCGTAGCGGGGAATGTCCACGTGCGGTACCGCCGAACCGAGATACGAGCCCACCACGGTGCGGGCCTCGGCCGTGAGCGTGAGCGGCGCAATCGACGAGCGGGCGCTCGGCGCGGGCAGACCCACGGTCACGGTGGTTCCGCCGGGCGCGGTGGCCGCGAAGGCCGTTTCGAAGGCGAGCGGATGCCCGGCCGCCTCAATCACGACCGGTGCCTTCACGCCGCCCGCCACGACCGCCTCGGGCGAGTAGGTGTGGGTCGCGCCGAGCTCGCGGGCGCGTTCGAGCTTGTCGGGGTTGGCGTCGACGCCGATGACCCGGCCCGGGTTCGCGCTGGCGCGCGCCAGGGAAACGGCCACGAGCAGCGCGGCCATGCCGACACCGCCGAGTCCGACGATCATCACATCGTCGCCGTCCGCCGGGCGACCCGCGTTGATGACCGCGCCGCCGCCGGTGAGCACCGCGCAGCCGAGCACCGCGGCGACCGCCGGGGGAACATCGGCACCGACCGGCACCACCGACCGCCGGTCGAGCACGGCGTGGCTGGCGAAACCGGAGACACCCATGTGGTGGTGCACGGTCTCGCCGTGGTGGGAGAGCCTTGAGCCGCCCGTGAGCAACTCGCCGGCCGTGTTGGCCGCGGTACCGGGAGTGCACGGCAGCTTGCCGTTGGTCGCGCAGTTGGCACAGCCGCCGCAGCGCGGCAGGAACACCGTGACCACGCGCTGCCCGGGCGCAAGGTCGGTCACCGAGCTGCCCACGCTGACAACGATGCCCGCGGCTTCGTGCCCGAGCAGCATCGGCACCGGGCGCACCCGGTTGCCGTCGACAACCGACAGGTCGGAGTGGCAGAGCCCGGCAGCCTCGA
>JBBQYN010000343.1:0-2949 GCA_038208655.1 Actinomycetales bacterium | reverse complement strand
GACTGCTGCCAAGAAGGTCCTGGTCGAGATCCTGGAGGCGGTCGGGGCGACGCAGACCCTGGCGATTGAGCGGTACGCCCACCTCGTCGGCGGCGCGCGCATGGCCGCGACAGCCGCCGAGGGCGTCATCGACAAGGACGGGCGCACCTTCGCGATCCCGAATCTGTGGGTGGCGGGTGGCAGCGGACTGCCGACCCAGGGCAGCGCGAACCCGGCGCTGACCATCATGGCCATGGCGGCCCGTGTCGCCGACCGCATGCTGGGCCGGCATCGGGCATGGGCAGGACCTTGAGGCTCAGCGCGCCGGGTCCGGCGAGACGATCGAGAACGACGCCAGTCGCCACTGCTTGGACCAGCTTGTCGCCCACGTCAACCGCCCAGCCCTGCCGGACCAGGTGCCCGGCTTGTACGGGCCAGGGCGGTGTTAAAGGCTCTGTTGGGTTGACGGATCGCGCTTCGGTCGTGGGGGTGGCTCGACGAAGCGAGCCGGCTGCCCCGACCGACCATGGCGATGCTCTCGGGCTGGACTGGGTTCAGGTTTCCGCCCGAGCTGATTCTGCTGTCTGTGCGCTGGTACCTCCGCTACGGCCTGTCCTACCGCGACCTGGCGGAGCTGCTGGCCGTGCCCTGCGTCGAGATCGATCCAGTGACGCTCTACCGGGCCCTTTGCCTACCACCCGGGCCGAGCCTGGCACGCCGCGCATGTGATCCCAGGTTCGCGGGAGGAGTGGCAGAAGCCCAGCGGGGCAGGACCGAGGCACCGGGGCCGACGCCGAGCAAGGAGCCACATGAGCACAGAAGCCAATATCGTCTCCCAGGAAGCCTTTGGTGCCGCCGTGAACGAGGGCGACCTCGACGCGCTGGACGCATTGGTGACCGCTGACTCGGTTGACCACGACCCGTCGCCTGGACAGGGTCCTGGCCCGGCGGGATTCAAGGGCCTCTTCGGCGAGCTTCGAGCCGCGTTCCCTGACCTGCGCATCGCCGTCGACCACCTGACTGCTTCGGGGGACGATGTCGCATTCGCCTACACGGTCTCCGGCACGCATCGGGGCGACTTTCAGGGCCACCCAGCGACCGACCGCCGGTTCAGCGTGCGGGGTGTGCAGATCGGCCGGTTTGTTGACGCGAAGCTCGCCGAACGCTGGGGGTCCAGCGACCAGCTCGGCATCCTGACCCAGCTCGGCTTGGCCTGAGATGTCGAAGATGATGACAGGCCTCACCACCCGAGCGATCGCGGCCCGTACCGCCAGCCCGTCGTCCAGGGTCTGCACCCCGAAGATCCACTGCGCGCCGGCGCCGGGCAGCGGCGGCTGGATCGGAGCCGCGCCGGTCGCGATCATCAGCTGGTGGAAGCCCTCCCACTTCTCGCCGTCGGTGACGTCGGTGCCGATGAAGTACGGGATACCGCAGGCCGAGTAGGAGGTTTAGTTGCCACGGTCGAACGTCACGATCTCCAGCTGCTGCGGGCTCTGCTGCCGCCGGGCCGCCGCCGTGCTTATTCCGGCCGCGTCACCGCCGATGAACAGCAACCGCGGCGCCATCAGGACGCGCTCGGGGTACTGACCCGCTGCCACTCCCGCAACGAGGGCTCGCCGGTCGCCAGCTGGCGCACCCGGGCGAACAGCGGGTCGGCCCGGTCCCCCGCGGGGACGGCATCGAGCTTGACGAAAGCTGCCTGACCGGAGCCGAAGACGAACGTGGGGGTGCCGAATACCCCAAGAGCCTGACCAGCAGCGTGTTCGGCGGCGAGCGCTGCGAACGCTGCCTCCCGGTCGAACTCGCCGAGACCGGCCTCGCGCCCGAATCCGACGACGTCGTCCGTGGATAGCCGACCGGTCTCGTCGTGCCAGGCGCTGAACATCCGCCGACGGTAGCCGTCGAGGTCCCCCTCGTCGGCGCGGACCGCCTCGTGCACGGCGAGGGCGATCAGCGACACGTTGTCTGCCAGGTCTGGCTGGTCGAACACGGCGACCTCCCCGTGCCGCTTCTGCTCCAGCAGTGAGAAGGGCCGCCAGATCACCTCGACAGCGGTCACGGCGTCGAGCCAGCGCTGGGCCCGGTGGGAGAACCCGCAGGTGTAGTCGATGAACACCTCGACAGTCATCACAATCCTCTTCCTTGCGGGTGAATGCGGCGCTCTGCGTCGGCGCCGTGCCGGTGGCGGGCGAGGGCGGCTGCCCCGAGGAGGACGGCGATCAGCAGTGTCCTCGTGGCGCCGTCCAGCCGCCAGCCGGCGCCGATGCCCAGGGCCCCGATCCCGAAGCCGCCCAGGATGTCCAGCGCCGCGGTCGGCAACTCGACGCAGCGGGCAACCGCGGCGGCCGCCCGAGCGAGGTGAGGATGCCCACAATCGGGTGGTGGCCGCGTCCGGTGCCGATGTCCGTCGCCGGCCAGTTCGCCGGGACGCTCCGGCTGCGTCGACCGCGTCCGCGGCCGCGGCGAGGTCTTCAATCCCGCACCGGCAACCCCCTGCGGAATGCCGCCCAGGACCGGCCCACAGGGACACGCCGTAGAGCAGGTGCACCGCGATGACCGGATCACGGCCGCGCCGCCCAGTGCGCTGCCGAAAGAGCCCCAACTCACCCGATCGGGCTCGCTCAGCCACATGAGCGAGCCCGTTTCCCTCGCCTGCTCTGGTGGCGCGACTGTTCGGTCAGCAGTGACGGCGGTCCTTCGGGGCATCACGTGGCCACGACCGCGCCACCTGCACGGCGTAGCCGACCAGGCTGACCACGGCGAAGCCGGCGAGCAGCACACCCAGGCGCGGGCGGTAGTCGTTTACTAGCAACGCCTTGCTGGCGGGTTGGCTGTCCTCCCGGTAGATCAGGGTGAGGGCGATCACCGTGACCAGGGCGCCGACCAGGAGAGCCGACTGTAGGTACCGGCGGGCCTGCGGTGGGATCCGGGTGAGGGCCCGGCCGACAACGAGCACTGCCGGTGAGACCA
>JBBQYN010000342.1:0-2954 GCA_038208655.1 Actinomycetales bacterium | reverse complement strand
GTGGGGTTGGTGAGGTTGAGGGCATCCGCCGTGGCAGCCAGTGATGCGGCGGCAGCCTCGGGGTTGTCGCTGAGGCGGGTGCCGTAGCTGGGGATCATGGAGCGAATCTGCGGTTTCCAGCCCTCAATGCGGTCGGGGAAGCAGCGCGCGAGCAGGTCGACCATGATCGGGGCCGCGGTGGAGGCGCCCGGGCTGGCTCCGAGCAGGCCGGCGAGGGTGCCATCGGAGGAGGTGATGACCTCGGTGCCCATCTGCAGCACGCCGCCCTTCTCGGGGTCTTTTTTCATAACCTGCACGCGCTGGCCGGCGGTGATCAGTTCCCAGTCGGCCATTTTCGCGGTCGGCACGAATTCCTGCAGGGCTTTGAGCTTCGCGGTCTTCGAGGCGAAAACCTCGCCGATCAGGTACTTCATGAGGTCGAAGTTGTGACGGGCGACACCGAGCATCGGGCCGATGTTGTGCGTGCGAATGGAGAACGGCAGGTCGAACCAGGTGCTGGTCTTGAGGAACTTGGGGCTGAAGCCGGCGTACGGGCCGAACAGGAGCGACTTCTCGCCGTCGACGACGCGGGTGTCGAGGTGCGGCACCGACATGGGTGGAGCGCCGACGCCGGCCTTGCCGTAGACCTTGGCGTTGTGCTGGGCGACGAGTTTGGGGTCGGTGGTGCGCAGGAACTGGCCGCTGATGGGGAACCCGCCGAAGCCGTTCACCTCGGGGATGCCGCTCTGCTGCAGCAGCGCGAGTCCGCCGCCGCCGGCGCCGACGAACACGAAACGCGCCTTGACGGTGCTGCGGGTCTGGCCGACGGAACGCAGCAGTTTGAGGCGCCACGTGCCATCCGTCTGCTTCTTCAGGCCGGTGACCTGGGTGTTCAGGTTCACGCCGACACCCTTTTTCACGAGGTCGTCGAAGAAGAAGCGGGTGAGGGCGCCGAAGTCCACGTCGGTGCCGCTGGCGATGCGGGTGGCGGCGATGCGTTCGCCGGCCTTGCGCCTCTTGGTGATCAGCGGCGTCCAGGTGCCGATTTTCTCGGCCTGCTCGCTGTACTCCATGCCGGCGAAGAGGGGCTGGTCTTTGAGCACCTCGAAGCGGCGGCGCAGGTAGGCCACGTTGGCCTTGCCGCGCACGAACGTCATGTGCGGGGTGGAGTTGATAAAGGTGGTGGGGGCGGGCAGCGCGCCGGTGCGCACGAAGTGCGCCCAGAGCTGCCGGCTGATCTGGAACTGCTCGTTGATGCTCACGGCCTTATCGGCGGTGACGCTGCCATCTTTGGCTTCGGGCATGTAGTTGAGCTCACAGAGGGCGGCGTGGCCGGTTCCGGCGTTGTTCCAGGGGCTGGAGCTCTCCTGGGCCAGCTCACCGAGGCGTTCGTACACCTCGATACGCCAGTTGGGCTGCAGCTCTTTCAGGAGCGCACCGAGGGTGGCGCTCATGATGCCGCCGCCAATGAGGACCACGTCTATGGGCGCCTGAGTATTCACTTCTTCACCCTAGCGCGACGGGCCGGGGTGGCGGGCCGATTGCCGCCGACTGGGGTAGGCGGAGTGGCGGTCAGACGCGGGGTCAGAGCTGCGACAGCGGCGGGCGGGCGCGTTCGTAGCTGGAGAGAAAATGCTCGACGGGCATGCCGGCCACGAAGCGGGTGACGATGTCCAGGTCGATGTCGACCAGTGTTTTGAAGCGGATACAGCTTTTGACCATGTTCAGGGTGCGGCCGGTGGCGGTCCATTCGGCACGGAAGGCGGCATCCGTTTCGGGATCGCTGACCAGGCCCACCAGGTACAGCGAGCCGTAGTGCGTCTGCGCGCCGAGGCTGACGTATGCGAGCGGTTCACCGTCGTGCGTGTGCGGGTAGCGAGAGAGCGGCACGGTCCAGCCGGGGATGCCACCGTGCATGCCCAGAACGTAGCCGGGCGGCATGGCATCGCGCACGGCGTCGAGCACCGGGTAGAGCAGAATGCGCGGCCCGGGTTCGAGGTCGTTGACGTAGTCTTCGACCTCCACGGGTACCGGCTGTTTAATCACTTCGATAGCCTACCCGCGTGGAGCCCCTGTATGCGGGCTTTCTGGCCGCTCTGAGCCGCAACGTGGGAGACCGCTCGCTCACGACCCCCACATGGGGGATACTACTAGACATGCCCACCCACCCGCCCGAGCCGCGTGTCGCGGTGATCATCGAAGACGATGCCGACATTCGCAACCTGCTGGAAGCCGTTCTCACGCAGGCCGGATTCACCGTGATCCCCACCAGCAATGGACTCGACGGCGTCGACGCCGTGCGCGAGCACAGCCCTGTCGTGACGACCCTCGACGTGAGCATGCCCGGCATGGACGGCTTCGAAACCGCCAAACGCATCCGCGTTTTCAGCAGCACGTACATCGTGATGCTCACCGCGCGGGACGACGAAATCGATACCCTGCAGGGCCTCGAGGCCGGCGCCGACGACTATCTCACCAAGCCGTTTCGCCCGCGGGAGCTGCGCGCCCGCATCGAGGCGATGCTGCGTCGCCCGCGGCGGGCCATCGGTACGGATGCCGACACTCCCGGTCTCGACGCCACTCCCCCGCTCGAGGCGGCCGGCACGCTCGCGCCGGGTGGGCCGGATGCCGGCGTGCCTGCGGCGGCCCCTGCCCCTGCCGCTGCCGCCGCGGCCGAGCAGGCCCGCACCGTGCCCCCTGCAGCAGAGGATGCGGCACCCGCTGCCCAGCCCGGGTGGCTGGCGCACAACGGGCTGCGCCTGAACAGCGAGATGCGCGTGGTCATGCTCGACGGGCAGAGCGTGGAACTGACGCGCACCGAGTTCGACCTGCTTGCGGAGCTGCTGGAGTCCAAGCGTCGGGTGCGCAGCAAGTCCGACCTGGCGCTGCTGCTGCGCGGTGAGAACTACGTGACGGCGTCCTTCGTGAATGACTCCGACAAGCGGGCCGTCGAGGTCCACATGGGCAACCTGCGC
>JBBQYN010000341.1:0-2971 GCA_038208655.1 Actinomycetales bacterium | reverse complement strand
CCCGTCCCTACGTGTTGTCGACCCGGCCGGACCGAGGAGCCCGCCCGGCGGGGGACACAGAAATATCCGGGGACACACAAAAAACTGCAGCCCCCGCCGAGCGGCGGGCGCTGCAGTTATTGTGCGAACGGTTGAGTACCGGTGTTAGGAACGCTTGTCGTCGAGCAGGCGGCTCGACTCGTCGTGCCAGCTCTCGGCGATTGCCGACAACTTCTCCTGGTGCTTACGACCGTGGTGGGCGCAAAACATCAGTTCGCTGTTGTTCACGACGACGCGAATGTACGCCTGTGCTCCACAAGCGTCGCAGCGGTCGGCTGCGGTGAGCTGGTGGGGGGCGCCCTGTTGGTCAACGGCACCATTCTCGGTGGCGATCTGGGACATATTCTCCTCCTCCAGACGAAAACTAAAAACCCTTAGCCCTAATGTAAACACGTCCGAGCGGTGTTATCGAGTCAATTGGGTGGGAGTTCGCTCACCGCGTAGCGCAGCCGTGCCGTGGGCTCGCCCGGTAGCGGTGAGAACAGTGTCGGTTCGAATGAGTATCCTTGATTCTTGTGAGTTCCGACTATTCCGCCCGCCATCTGTCAGTGCTCGAAGGCCTCGAGGCGGTGCGTAAACGTCCGGGCATGTATATCGGTTCCACCGACTCGCGGGGATTGATGCACTGCCTCTGGGAAGTCATCGACAACTCCGTCGACGAGGCGCTTAGCGGCCACGGCAACCGCATCGACATCGTGTTGCACGCCGACGACAGCGTCGAGGTGCGTGACACCGCCCGCGGTATCCCGGTCGACATTGAACCCAAGACCGGTCTGTCCGGTGTGGAGGTGGTGTTCACCAAACTTCACGCCGGCGGCAAATTCGGCAGCGGCTCGTACGCCGCCTCGGGCGGGCTGCACGGGGTGGGGGCATCCGTCGTCAACGCCCTGTCTGAGCGGTTGGACGTCGAAGTCGACCGCGGGGGCAAGACCTGGGCGATGTCTTTTCGCCGGGGCGAACCGGGACTCTTCGCCGACATCGGTGAGAAAAGCCCGGACTCCGTCTTCACGGCTTTCTCGAACACCAGCGAACTGCGAGTGGTGGGCAAGGTCGCCAAGGGCGTGACCGGAACCCGCATCCGTTACTGGGCGGACCGGCAGATCTTCACCAAGGGTGCGAGTTTTCAAACCGACGAGGTGCTCAATCGTGCCCGTCAAACGGCGTTCCTGGTACCCGGCCTGGCCATCGAGGTCGCCGATCAGCGCACCGACGAGGCTGTCGTGCACACCTTCCAGTTTGACGGGGGCATCTCGGAATTCGTCGACCATCTCGCTACGGACACCCCGATCACCGACACGTGGCGCCTCACGGGCACCGGGACCTTCCGGGAAACCGTGCCGGTGCTCACCGAGTCCGGGGCCATGATCCCCACCGAACTCGAACGCGAGTGCCAGGTCGATATAGCCCTGCGCTGGGGCACCGGGTATGACACGGTCGTTCGCAGCTTCGTGAATATCATCGCCACCCCCAAGGGCGGCACCCACCAGGCCGGGTTCGACGCCGGCATGCTCAAATTTCTGCGGGGTCAGGTCGAACTGAACTCCCGGCGCCTCAAGGCCGGGTCCGACAAGCTCGACAAAGACGACGTCTTCGCCGGCCTGACGGCCGTGCTCACCGTGCGCCTGCCGGAACCGCAGTTCGAAGGCCAGACCAAGGAAGTGCTCGGTACTCCCGCAGTGCGCGCGATCGTGGCCGCGGTCGTCGCCAAGGCGATGGCGGAACGCTTCGCGTCGACCAAGCGCGACGACAAGGCTCAGGCCGCGGTGCTTCTCGATAAGATCGTGGCCGAGATGAAGTCGCGCATCTCGGCGCGCACCCACAAAGAGACGCAGCGGCGCAAGAACGCGTTGGAGAGCTCGTCGTTGCCCGCGAAGCTGGTGGACTGCCGCAGCAGCGACGTCTCCACGAGCGAACTGTTCATTGTGGAGGGTGACTCCGCCCTGGGCACCGCGAAACTGGCCCGGGACAGTGAACACCAGGCCTTGCTGCCCATCCGAGGCAAAATCTTGAACGTGCAGAAGGCATCCGTCGCCGATATGCTCTCGAACGCCGAATGTGCGTCGATCATTCAGGTGATCGGTGCCGGGTCGGGCCGCAGTTTCGACCTCTCGGCCGCGCGCTACGGCAAGGTGATCATCATGAGTGACGCCGACGTGGACGGCGCCCACATTCGCACGCTGCTGCTCACGCTGTTCTTTCGCTACATGCGCCCGATGATCGATAACGGCCGGGTCTTCGCCGCTGTCCCGCCGCTGCACCGGGTGGAGGTCATCAACGCCGGACAGAAGGCCAACGAGATGATCTACACGTACTCGGAGGCGGAGCTGCACGTGCTGCTGGCCCGCCTAGCCCAGGAGGGCAAGCGGTACAAGGAGCCGATCCAGCGGTACAAGGGCCTGGGTGAGATGGATGCGGAGCAGCTGGCCGAGACCACGATGGACCCGCGGCACCGTACGCTGCGCAAGGTCGGGATCGAAAATGCGAAACAGGCCGAGGAAACTTTCGACCTGCTGATGGGCTCCGACGTCGCACCCCGCAAGGACTTCATCATTGCCGGCGCTGCAGGCCTGGACCGGGAGCGGATCGACGCCTGAGGCCGGGAGTGCCCGGGCGGCTCAGGGGATCCTCCTATACCGCTGCGCCACCGCTGCGCCGCCAAGACCTCCGCCCTTTACCCTGCGTTTCCACTTCGGGTAGTGTTTTGTCACCGATCCGGACACGGACGCCCGGACCCGGATTCCGGAAGATCCAGGAGTTCCCATGAGGCACCGGAACATCCGCGCCGCGGCCGTCGCGGCCGTTGTGGGGCTGGCGGCCGGAACCCGGGGATACGAGAAATCGGCCCGCTACATCGAGGACGAACTCAAGGCCGCCGGCTACAAACCGGTCCGCCAGCGGTTCACGTACGAGCGGTACCACTTCGTGGCGGCGT
>JBBQYN010000340.1:0-2971 GCA_038208655.1 Actinomycetales bacterium | reverse complement strand
TCACCGAAAAAGGACGCGACCAAGAAGGTTGCCGACAAGTCGCTGAAAGAGAAGCGCGCCGAGAAAAAGGCCAAGACCGAAGAAACCGCCTCCAAGGCGCGCAAGGCTTAACCGCCGCTGCAGCGCCGCGTGCCGCACCCCGGGGCGGCACCGGTGCAGCGTCGGCGGTCGCGGGCTCGACGTGACGTAGCCGGCGCGCCCGTGTCCGCTGAGTGGCCGCGGTGGACCGACAAAACGGCCGAACCGGGTGAATACCCGGCACGGCGGCCTGTTCTCATCTGTCAGTGCTGTTCTCATCTGTCAGTGGTGGAGCTAAGGAGATTCGAACTCCTGACCTTCTCATTGCGAACGAGACGCGCTACCAACTGCGCCATAGCCCCCGACAACTGTCAGATTATCACGTTCCGCCGGGTGCCGGGAACGCCGCCCGGTGCAGCTATCCGACCAGCCGTCGGCGGCGCAGCACGTCGTCGAGGTCGGTCATGCCGGGTTCGGTCTCGCCGACGATGCCCATGGCCGCGAAACGGCTCAGTGGAGCGGACGGCGCAGCGGCGACGGCGGGCGCAGCCGGCCGGGCGGTCGGGCGGGCGATCGGGGTGACCGGGGCCGCCAACGGGTCCACGCGGGGAGTGTTGCGGCGTTCCCGGTCGGCATCCACGGCGGCCTGCCGCAGCTGCCCGGAGGCTTCCACGGAGGCCATGGCGGCCTGCGCGATAGATCCGCGAGACAGGTGCAGCGGGCGCGGCAGCGTGCGCGGCGTCCAGGTGACGGGCGGCACCGGGGTCTGCTCGATGTGCACCGGCTCGAACGGAGCCATCACCGGGCGAACCCAGGGCTGCGCCTCTTCCTCGGGAACGGCCCTCTGCTGGCGGCCAGCACGCTGGGTGCGTGCACGGCGGGCGAGGGTGTTCACGGCAAGGGTGGTGGCGACCAGCCCGGAGGCCAGCAGCAGCCAGGCCCCCGTGAGCACGACGGTGACGATGCCGACCAGGGTGGCCAGCACGCCCATCAGCAGTACGAGTGAGCCGAGGGCTCGGGCGCGCCGCAGTCGGCGGCGACGTTCGGCGGCGGTCACCACGACGGGCGGGCGTGCGGCAGCGGCCAGCGCGGCGGCCGCTCGCCGAACCTCGGCCGCGGCATCCGCTTCGGCCTTCGCGTCGGCGCGTGCCTCGGCCTCGGCCTGCGCCAGCCTCTTCTGCTGGTCGAGCACGGTACGGGCATTCGCTTCGAGGTGCACGTGATGGGGAACCTCGGCGGTTTCGGCGAGTACCCGCAGCGTCTGCTGCAGGCGCACCGCGTTGCGTTCGGTGGCGAGGTACTGTTTGCGACGCGACCAGGTGGGTACCAGGTAGGCCACCCAGAGCACAGCAGCCACCAGCACCATCACGCCCCCGCCGAGCACCTCACCAGTCATGATGACAACGGTAAGAGAGGGAACCCGGTTCGGGCCTGATTACGGGGGGTGTGTCATCGATCATTGGTGGCCAAAGGTTGTTGGGCGCGCACGCGGTCATCGTCGTGCACGGTGGCGGCATCCTGCGGCACGAGCCCCTGCCGCCAGCGCTGCAACACGCCCAGGCGCAGTTCTTCGCGCACCAGACCGAAGCAGAAATGGTCCCGCCAGTCCCCGTTGATGTGGATGTACCGGCGCCGCAGCCCCTCGTAGCGAAAGCCGAGTTTCTCGACCACCCGCAGCGATGCGGCGTTCTCGGGACGGATGCAGATTTCCATGCGGTGCAAGCCGAGCTGGTAGAAGCAGTAGTCCGTGGCCAACGCCACGGCGGTGGTAGTGATGCCCTTGCCGGCAAACTTCTCCCCAACCCAGTAGCCGATCGTCGCCGACGACAGCGACCCCCACGTAATCGACGACACGTTCAGCTGACCGGCGAGTTGCCCGTCGTACTCCACAATGAACGGCAGCCCGTTGCCGTCCCGGGAGTGCGCGAGCAGATTACGGATGCTGGCCCGAGTGTCGAAGGACATCGGAGCGTAGGGGTTGGTCGCCTCCCACTTGCGCAGCCAGGTGCGGTTCTCCAACAGCTGGTCTTCCAGCGCCCGGGAGTCCTTCAGCCGGATCGGACGCAGGGTGATGGCCTCGTCACGCAGCGTCGGAATGGCGATCGGCACGGCGCCCCTGTCTGTCAAGGGCGAAGGCCCGATGGTAGACCCCTAATCTACTGCACTGCCGCGGCGCCCCCGGCCCGGCCGCCGCGCCCAGGAT
Organism: Actinomycetales bacterium; assembly: GCA_038208655.1. GTDB lineage: Bacteria > Actinomycetota > Actinomycetes > Actinomycetales > Microbacteriaceae > Cryobacterium. The sequence goes on along the minus strand of JBBQYN010000340.1, from coordinate 750 downwards.
CGCACACGAGCGCGCACCCGGGCGGGGCCGGCCGGCGGTCACTCCAGGTTCGCGGCGAACTCGCGCAGCCAGGGCCGCAGGTCGGGGCCGAGGTCGTCGCGTTCCACGGCGAGCTGCACGATGGCCTTGATGTAGTCGAGGCGGTCACCGGTGTCGTAACGGCGGCCGCGGAAGATCACGCCGAAGACGCCGCCGGTGCCGGGCACATCAACGGCCATTTCCTGCAGGGCGTCGGTGAGCTGGATCTCGTTGCCCTTGCCCGGCGCGGTGCGTTCGAGTACGTCGAACACTTCGGGGCGCAGCACATAGCGGCCGATGATGGCCAGGTTGGAGGGGGCATCCGCTCTGGCGGGTTTTTCGACCAGGCCGGTGATGCGCACCACGTCGGGGTCGTCGGTTTCTTCGATCGCGGCGGCGCCGTACATGTGGATGCTGTCCGGGTCCACTTCCATGAGCGCCACGATGCTCGCGTTACGCAGCGACTGCTCGCTGAGCATGCGGGTCAGCAGCGGGTCGCGGGCGTCGATGATGTCATCGCCCAGCAGTACCGCGAAGGGCTCCTGTCCCACGTGCATCTTCGCACGCAGCACCGCGTGCCCGAGGCCTCGCGGGTCGCCCTGACGCACGTAGTGCATGTCGGCCAGCTCGGTCGAGTGAATCACGGCCGCAAGGCGACCGTGGTCGCCCTTCTCTTCGAGGATCGCCTCGAGCTCCGTCATGCGGTCGAAATGGTTCTCGAGCGCGTTCTTG
>JBBQYN010000339.1:0-2972 GCA_038208655.1 Actinomycetales bacterium | reverse complement strand
AGTGCCCGACGGGATTGTCTGTGACATGCCCCAATTTTATCGAAACGGCGAGGTTTTCTCGGGGGAGCTTGGCAATGTGTGGAGAACTTGTTCGCAGGTCAGACCTGTGCACAACCCCGTGCGCAACGTCACCCGACAGCGCCGAGCCGTGAGTTTGAGCCCGAAAAACGCGGGTAATCGGGCCGAAACTCACGGGTCGGTAGAGGAATCGTGGCCGCTAGGCGATCTCGTAACCGGTGTCGCGGGCATCCGTGATCAGCATATGACCGGGCGCGTGGCCGATGGCCAGCGCGGGCCGGGATTCCATCACCGCCGCCTGCGGTGTTACCCCGCAGGCCCAAAACACCGGCACGTCGCCAGGGTGCAGGGTGACGGCGTCGCCGAAGTCGGGGTGGGCCAGGTCGGTGATGCCGAGCGACGCGGGGTCCCCCACGTGTACGGGAGCGCCGTGCACCGCGGGATACCGTGCCGTGATGCGCACCGCGTCGGCGACCCGATCCGCGGGAACAGGCCGCATCGACACGACCATCGGCCCGGAGAGAGTCCCGGCCGATTCCGCCCGCCGATTGGTGCGGTACATCGGCACATTGACCTGCTGGTCGATGTGCCGCATGGCGATGCCGGCGCGCTGCAGCGCGGCCTCGAACGTGAAGCTGCAACCCACGATCAGGGTGACCAGGTCGGTGCGCCACCAGTCGTGCAGGTGCAGCGGCTCGTCGACCAGAACACCGTTTTCGTAGACGGTGTATCGGCCGACGTCGGTGCGAATATCGCCCCCGGCCAGCAATGGTCCAGCCAACTCCCCCGCCGGCAGCACACCAAGCACGGGGCAGGCCTGCGGGTTGCGCTGGGCGAAGAGCATGAGATCGGATGCCTGCTCCTCGGGAACGATGAGCAGGTTCGCCTGGGTGAACCCGCGCGACCACCCCGCCGTCGGCACGCTCAATCCGGTGCGGAACAGACTCCGTGCCTCCCGCGCGCTGAACGCGCCGGGATCGCCCGGAATACCAGCATCGGCCCGGTCCGAACCGGACTGTCCGCCTGCGCCGGCGGCACGGTGCTCGGGCATCAGACCCACAGCTTCGCGAGGCCGCCGAGGGACTGATAGCCCAGGAACAGCGTGAGCAGCCACGCCGCGAAGCCGATGATGAGAAGCCACTTGGGGTAGACGTAGCCGGCCAGCAGGTCGCGGCGACGCCACGCCACCCACAGGATCACGGCGAAACCCACCGGCAGGATGAGGCCGTTGACGGCACCGGCCATGATCAGCAGGGTTGCCGGCGCCTGGCCGAGCAGGGTGTACACGGTCATGGACACCGCGATGAAGATCACGGTGGCGATGCTGCGGGTGCGGGGCGCGGTGGCGGCGGTGGTGACGAACGAGATCGACGTGTACGCGGCACCGATCACCGAGGTGATCGACGCGGCCCACAGAATCACGCCGAAGAGCATCAGGCCGATGTCGCCGGCGGCGGACTGGAAGGCCTCGGCTGCGAGGTTGTCGCTGGTGAGGGCGACCCCGCCGGCGACGACCCCGAGAATGGCCAGGAACAGCAGCACCCGAATGACGCCGGTGATGATGATGCCGAGCACCGAGCTGCGCGTGATCATGCGCACGTTCTCCACTCCGGAGACGCCCGCGTCGATCATGCGGTGCGCGCCGGCGTAGGTGATGTATCCGCCGATGGTGCCACCGATGAGGGTGGTGATAATCAGGAAGTCAATGTTGTCGGGAATGACCGCGTTGCGCAGCGCGTCGCCGAGCGGGGGCCGCGACACGATGGCCACGTACCCAATCAACAGGATCATGACGGCGCCGAGTACGACGACGATCTTGTCCAGGGCCAGTCCGGCGCGCTTGCTCAGAAAAATGGCGATCGCAATGACGGCCGAGACGACGCCACCGATCTTGGGGTCGATGCCGAAGAGCACATTGGTCGCCAGTCCGGTGCCGGCGATGTTGCCCACGTTGAAGACCAGGCCGCCCAGGCAGATCAGCGCCGCCAACAACCAGCCGGCGCCGGGCAGCACGGTGTTGGCGAGTTCCTGCGCGCGTTTACCGCTCACGCCGATCACGCGCCACACGTTCAGCTGCACGGCGATGTCGATCAGGATCGACACCACGATGGCAAAGGCGAATGCCGCCCCGAGCTGCACGGTGAAGGTCGTGGTCTGCACGATGAAGCCCGGGCCGACGGCGCTCGTGGCCATGAGGAACATGGCACCGAGCAGGGCGCTGCGGTGGCGGTTCTTGTGCCGGGACGGTGAGGCCTTCGCGTCGGGAGCGGAAGCATCCGCAGCCGACGGATCCGAGGCCGGTGGTGTCGGGGGAACCGCTGTGTTCATGGAGTACTCACTTCTCTGTGTTGTGCTGTGCTGGCTGCGACGTGCCGGGTGACGCAATGACCAGAAGCCTACGATTGTTCAACAATCCACGCAAGCATCCGGCCGTAAAACCCTGGATCATTAACGCGTTCGTCATGCGGGCGTCCGTCGTCGGCTTTTCTTGTGCGCGATTCAATCGTGCACAAGATAATCGGGCGCAGTGTGTTAGCGTGGGGACATGGCCGAGCCGCAGACATCCGTTTCCCTGACACCCGTTCTGGATGGACAGATCTGTTTTGCGCTCTACAACGCCTCCCGCGCGATCACCGCGCACTACCGCGGCCTGCTCGCCCCGCTGGGTCTCACGTACCCGCAGTACCTGGTGATGCTGGTGCTGTGGGAGGCCGGCCCGTTAACGGTTACTCGGCTCGGCGATCAGCTGCAGCTCGATTCGAGCACGCTCTCGCCGCTGTTGCGGCGACTGCAGACCGCCGGCCTCATCGACCGTGCCCGGCGCCCCGAAGACGAACGCAGCGTGCAGGTCAGCCTGACCGCTGCGGGCGCCGCCCTGCACACCCGAGCTGCGCACATTCCCGAGCGCATCTGCGCATCGACCGGACTGGGACTGACCGAGATCGACATACTGC
>JBBQYN010000338.1:0-2980 GCA_038208655.1 Actinomycetales bacterium | reverse complement strand
TGCTGCAGAGCCCGGAGTTCGTGCAGCGCTGGGGCGAGCAGCACTCCCCCGAGGCGATTCGCGCCGGGCTGGAACGCACCCGGGTCACCGGGTATGCGGTGAATCCGGGCCTGATCCTGGAGGGCAGCTGGGGCATGGGCGCGGCCATCTTCGACCGGTCCGGGCTGCCCGGCTGGGCGCTCTCGATTACGGGCATCGCGCCACGCTTCACCGCAGAGCGCCGCCCGGCACTCGGCCAGCTGCTGCTCGAGGAGGCCAACCGCATTACGCAGGCCTTGCAGCGCCCGTCACTGCGGCGTCCGCCGACGTAGCGCCTGCCGCGCGCGCTCCCGGGGTTCACCCAGCTGAGTCAGGCCAATCGCACGGTCTGCGGGCACCCGAACGGTGCGATTTCCGCACCTCGTCGCCGCGCGCCCCTACTCGAGGGCCTGCGCGGGCGTGAGCGTGTCGGTGGCGAGGCCCTGCCGAATCGGATCCAGCCGGCCGTAGTCGATGTTCACGATGCTCTGGCCATCCGGTGAGGTTCCGGTGCCGGTGCTGGGCATGGTGAAGAACGTCACGTCGTCGTAGCGCACCGTGTAGAGCTCAAGCGCGAGCCCGGCGAGGTACGCCGAGGTGAACGTGTCGTCGGAGGCGATGAACGGCGTCAGCGCGTCGAGCAGAGTGTTCAGCTTGCCCGGGGTGGTGATGGTGTCGGCGTTGGACACGGCCTTCATCATGCCCTTGATCACGAGCTGCTGGTTGCGCACCCGCTGAAAATCCCCGTCGTTGAAGGCGTACCGCTCACGCACGTACGCGAGCGTCTCTTCACCGTTGAGGTTCTGCAGGCCCTGCGCGAAGTAGTGCCCGGGAATCTTCGACGACACGAAACCGATGTCGTTCCACAGCGAGATGCCGCCGAGGGCATCGGTCACGCCCTGCAGGCCGGCGAAATCGATCACCGCCACGTGGTCAACGTGAATACCCAGCAGCCCTTCCACCGTCTGCACGGCCAGCGGCACCCCACCCAGCGAGAGTGCCGCGTTAACCTTCGCGTCGCCGTGACCGGGAATGGTCAGCCAACTGTCGCGCATGATCGACATCACGAACACGTTCTGACGGTCCGCCGGAACGTGCACGAGCATGATCGTGTCCGAACGCTGCGCGGTGACGTCGGCAATGTCGTTGCCAACCGTGCCGCGGGTGTCACTGCCCAGCAGCAGAATATTTTGCGCGACCCCGGCCACGGGGCTCGGGCTCGGTGACGCCGGGCCGGTCGAGTTCGGCGGCACCGCTGGCAGCGCATCGTCGGCGGCAAACGGGTCGCTCAGCTTCTGTACCCGGGTGTCGAAATCCTGGCCCAGCCGGTACAGGCTCACCCCGGCGAACCCGGCCGTGAGCACCATGACGACGGTGATTGCGCCGATCACGCGCCACCAGATTCGGCGAACGGATGCCGCATCCCGCCGCCCCGCTGTCGGCGCCGCCGGTGCCGTGGTCGGCTTCGGCGGCTGGGCTTCCTGGGGCATCGGGCGACCTCCTCGGGCCATCACGCAACTGCGCCTCTCGGCAACGGTGCCCTTACGTTAGACCCGGCCCGCCGCATCCGTCACGCAACGGCGCGTTCTGGCCCCGAACTGGGGTGACCCGCGCGCGAAACCTGGCCGCCTCCACCGCAGGCCGCGCGACTCCGGCCGCCGGCTCCGACCCCCGGCTCAGGCGCGGGCGGACGCCGCGGTCAGTTGCGGAATCAGGGTGTCCAGCTGCGCGGCGGTGTCTTCCCAGCCGTCCACGGCGATGCACCGCACTCCGAGCACCTTCACGGGGTAGTCGTTGCCGGTCTCATCGAGCCGGTCACCGAGAAAGAGCATCTCATCGAGGGAGATTTCGCTGAGCTCGGCCAGCCGGGTCATGCCGTAGGCCTTGTCGATCCCCTGCCGGGTGATGTCGACGGAGGTCGAGCCGCCGGAGCGCACTTCGAGGTCGGGCAGCAATGCGGCGACGGCGGTCCGGAGGGCGTCTTTCTTCTCACCCGTGGGGTCCCAGGCGAGCTTGGCCGCAACCGGGGCGGCCTGCCCCAGCGCGGAGAACGTGATCTGTGAGCCGCGGTCTTCGAGAATCGGGCCCCAGGTTTCGCCTTCCCAGAGGCCCAGCTCGCGGGCCGCCGCTTCCACGGCGGCCAGGGCGCGGGAGCCTTCGTCGAACGACAGGTTCTCGGCGTAGATTTGCGTCCAGGTGTTGTTCTGGTGCCGGTAGTACTGGGTGCCGCAGGTGGGCATCAGGTGCAGGCGACCGAGCGCTTCGGCGCTCACGTGCTGCAGCTGGTCGATGACCTGCTTTTGAAACTGCGAGAAGTGACCGCCGGAGATGATGCACACCTCCGCCACGTCGAGCAGCTGCACGAGACGTTCCGCCATTGGCGCGCCAAGCGGTGATTTGCTCGGCGCGAGGGTGTCGTCGAGGTCGAAGGCCACCAGACGGAGAAGAGCGGTCATGGGTGAGATTCCTTCGGTCGATCGTGATCCGGTCGACCGGCAGGTCGATCGCCGTAATTCTATCGGCCGACCGTGACACATACATGGCGGCCGGGACCCGAGCCCGGCGGTCGGGCTTGGCCACCGGAACGCACGCGCTGGCCGCGGCAGCACCCCGAAATGGGGCAGCGTCAGACGAAGGCGAGCCGGAACACCCGCTCTGCAGCCAGTATGGTGATGCCCATGAGGAATCCTCGCGTGACGAAAGCGGTCATCCCCGCAGCCGGGCTCGGCACCCGCTTTCTGCCGGCCACCAAGGCCATGCCCAAGGAAATGTTGCCGGTGGTCGACAAGCCCGCCATTCAGTATGTGGTGGAGGAAGCCGTCGCCGCCGGCCTGAGCGACGTGCTCATGGTGACCGGGCGCAACAAGAACGCGCTCGAGAACCATTTCGACCGCATGACGGAGCTCGAGGCGATCCTCGAAGAGAAGGGCGACCACGGTCGCCTTGCGGCCGTGATTCACTC
>JBBQYN010000337.1:0-2985 GCA_038208655.1 Actinomycetales bacterium | reverse complement strand
GTCTGCTTCCGGGATTGTTGACAATAAGACACGGCGATCCTACGTTGGCGTGGTGTTCGACCCAGAGGTGCAGCGCGACGTGCTGGGCATGAGAACTTGCCGCGTGTCCAGCGGGCGGTCATGAGCGAGCTTCGCTGGCTGACCCAGGCCGAGTTGCAGCACGCCTACGGGGCGGGGGAGTTGTCCCCATTGGACGCATGCGAGGAGGCGTTGCACGCGGTGGACGAGCAGGACGACGCCGTCAACGCGTTCGTCTCCGTGCACCGCGAGGAGGCCCGGTCCGCGGCGCGAGCCTCGCAGCAGCGGTGGTGGGCCGGTGAGCCGCTGGGCCCGGCCGACGGCATCCCGACCTGCATCAAGGACATCTTCCTCACCCGGGGGCACCCCACCCTGCGGGGCAGCAACCTCGTCCGCGGGGCTGGCCCCTGGACAGAAGACGCGCCGGCGGTCGCGCGGCTGCGGGAAGGCGGCGCTGTGGTGATCGGCCGCACCACGCTGCCAGAGTTCGCCTGGAAGGGCACCACCGACTCCATCCGCCACGGGGTCACTACCAACCCGTGGGAGCCTACGTTGACCTCAGGCGGCTCCAGCGGCGGCTCGGCGGCCGCGGTAGCCCTAGGCATGGGCACGTGGTCCATCGGCACCGACGGCGGCGGCTCGGTGCGCATCCCAGCCGCGTTCACCGGCACGGTAGCGCTCAAACCTACCCAGGGCCGGGTGCCGTTGTGGCCCCCTAGCCCCTACGGCACACTGGCGCACGCCGGGCCGATGACCCGCACCGTGCGCGACACCGCGACCCTGCTCGACGTCATCGGGGTGCCGGACCAGCGCGACTGGACGCACCTTGACGCCGCCCGCTCGGCTGCAGCCGACCTGGAGCGCGGCCTCTCCGGCCTGCGGGTCGCCTACTCCCCGGCGCTGGGCTGGGCAGAGCACGTGGCGGTGCACCCTGAGGTGACCGCCGCCGTCGAGAAGGCCCTCGGGGTGCTGGCTGAATTGGGCGCGCAGGTGGAACAGGTCGACCCTCCTGTGGGGGCGCTGGCCGAGGTGGAGCACGCCTTCCACGTGCTGTGGTTCACCGGGGCAGGCAAGGTGCTTCGGGCATACGGCAACGACGCTATCGACCAGGTCGACCCAGCCCTGGCCGAGCAGGTGAGCCGGTACGCCGGTTGCAGCGCCCAGGATTACCTCGACGCCACCGCCGTCCGGATGGACCTGGGCCGGGCGCTCGGGGTGTGGCACCAGAGCTACGACGTGCTCGTGTGCCCGACGATGCCCACCGCAGCATTCCCGGCGCACCAGGCAGCACCTACGGGTTGGCGCTCGCCGCTGTGGACCTCGTGGACCCCGTTCACCTACCCCTTCAACATGACAGGGCAGCCCGCGCTGAGCCTGCCCTGCGGATTCACCACCGGCGGGCTTCCGGTCGGGCTGCAGGTGGTCGGCGCCCGGCACACCGACCACACCGTGCTGCGGGTCGGGCACGCCTACGAGCAGGCCACTGACTGGCATACGCGTCACCCGGAAACGACCCGGGTGCAGGAAGGAAACCAGCGATGACTGCCATCACGATCACCCTGGTGCAGCGCGGCGTCACGGCCCGCGCCGAGCTGGACGAACAGGCTGCCCCACGCACCTGCGCCGCGGTGCTGGCCGCCCTGCCGCTGGAGGCGCAGGTCTACCACGGCAAGTACGCCCGGAACGAGATCTACGCTCTGTTCCCCGCCTTCGCGGAGGTCGACCCCGGTCCCGAGAACACCACGATCACCCCGATCCCAGGTGACCTGTGCTGGTTCAGCTTCAGTGGGGACGCACTGGGCAACCCGGCATACGGGTACGAGACCGACTCCGAGCACGGCGGGCAGTCGGCCGTGGTCGACCTGGCTGTGTTCTACGGCCGCAACAACCTGCTCATCAACGGCGACCAGGGATGGGTGCCGGGCAACGTGTTCGGCTCGATCACCGACGGCCTGGCCGACTTTGCCGCCGCCTGCCAGGATCTGTGGATGGGCGGGGTGCGCGGGGAGACCCTCCGCTTCGAGGTGGCCGCTGACACCTGAGCGGCGGTCAGCACCTGCTATGTGGACCCGAGTGCAGTCATCGCCACGCCTTTGTCATGATTGTCGACAATGTCGACAACACTGAGGCCTGGATCGGCCACCCTGCAGGAGAGGACCTCGATGACCCCGCTTTCCCCGGCTACCGCGCGGGACCTTCGAGCGAACGTGCGAGGGCGGGTTGAGACCGGCGCCCTGGCTCAGGCGTTGTACGCCGTCGACGCCAGCAACTACCGGGTGGTTCCGCAGGCCGTGGTGGTCCCGGTCGATCAGGAGGACCTGCTTACCGCGCTCTCGGTATGTCGAGAGTCCGGCACCGCGACGGTGCTGCGTGCGGGAGGTACGAGCATGGCCGGCAACGCGATCGGTGGCGTCGTGATCGACGTGTCCCGGCACATGAATAACATCATCGACCTCGACCCGGTGGCGCGCACCGCCGTCGTGCAGCCAGGGGTCGTTCTGAGCGACCTGATGAAGGTCGGCCGCGAGTATGGGCTGACCTTCGGGGCCGACCCGTCCTCGGCCAGTCGCGCCACGCTCGGCGGCATGATCGCCAACAACGCCTGTGGGGCCCATTCGGTCGCCTGGGGAACCACCGCCGACAACGTGCTCGGCCTCGACGTCGTGACCGGTGACGGGCGACGGCTATCGCTCGCCTCACCAGGCCACGGCTTGACCACCTCGGCTGGCTCCGAAGACGAACTGCTCCGGCGGCTGGGGGCCATCGGGCAACAGCACCAGCGGCTGATCGCTCGCAGGTTCGGCACGTTCTCCCGGCAGATCAGTGGGTATGCCGTGCAGCACCTCATCGGCGACCGCGGGGTAGACGCGGCGCGGCTGCTCGCCGGCAGCGAGGGCACCCTGGCGACCACCCTGCAGGCCACTTTGCGTCTGGTAGACCTTCCCGCAGCCACGGTGCTGCTGGCGT
>JBBQYN010000336.1:0-2987 GCA_038208655.1 Actinomycetales bacterium | reverse complement strand
ACGAAAGCCCTGGTGCTCGACGTGAAGTTCGGCTCCGGCGCGTTCCTGAAAGACATCGACCGCTCCCGGGAGCTGGCCCGCACCATGGTCGAGCTCGGTGAAGATGCCGGGGTGGCGACATCCGCTTTGCTCACGAACATGAACGTGCCGCTCGGCTTCGCCATCGGAAACGCCAACGAGGTGCGCGAGTCCGTGGAGGTGCTCGCCGGTGGCGGGCCGGCCGATGTCGTGGAACTCACCATCGCCCTCGCCGAGCAGATGCTGTCACTGGCCGGAATCACCGGCGTCGACGTGGGCGCCGCGCTGACCGACGGCCGCGCCATGGACAAATGGCGCGACGTGATTCGGGCGCAGGGCGGCGACCCGGATGCCGCGTTGCCGGTCGCGCGGGAAACCCACGTCGTGCTCGCCGACCGTGACGGTGTGCTCGTGGAGCAGCAGGCGCTGCCGTTCGGCATCGGCGCCTGGCGCCTCGGCGCGGGCCGGGCCCGCAAGCAGGACCCGGTGCAGCACGCCGCCGGCATCGACCTGCACGCCAAGCCCGGTGACGTGGTGCGCGCCGGCCAGCCTTTGTTCACCCTCAGCGCCGACGAGCCCGAGCGTTTCGCGCGGGCCCTGGAAGCCGTCGAGGGGGCCTGGCGCATCGGGGACCCGGGCGAGCCCGTCCTCGACGGCGGCCCGCTGATCGCAGAGCGCATCGGCGCGGTCTAGCCCACAGCGCCCCATCCCTCCTTCCGCGAGACGACACGTTTCGCCCCTAAAAACGCTGAAAATCGGGCGAAACGTGTCGTCTCGCGGGGAGGGGTGGGGGCTACGTGCGGGCCGAGGTGAACCGGCCGATCAGGGTCTGCGACTCGGTGGACTCGCTGCGGGTGACGAGCGTCGCCACTTCGGCGGCGAGGCTCGAGCGAAAGTCCTGCTCCATGGAGGCACGCAGCATCACCCGGGTCTGACCGAGGGCTGCGGGGGCACGGCCCAGGGTGAGCCGGGCCAGCTCCATCGCCCGGTCGAGGCAGGTTCCGGTGGGCACGACCTCCGACACGAGGCCCCAGGTGCGGGCCTCGGCCGCCGCGATGCGGCGCCCGCCCACGGTGAGTTCGAGGGCGCGGTGCAGCCCGATCGATCGCGGCAGATTCGCGGTGACGCCGCAGTCCGGGGTCAACCCGAGACCGGCGTATGCCGAGGAGAAGGTGGCCTTTTCGCTGGCGACCACGAGGTCGCCGGCGAGCATGATGCCGAGCCCGGCGCCGGCGACGATGCCGTTCACGGCGACGATGGTGACCTTGGGCAGCGTCGCCAGCGTGGCGAGGGCGTCGTGCATCGTGGTGGCCAGTGCAGCCAGAAAAAGGGCCCGGTCGGGGGCCTCACTCATGGCAAGCACATCGCCGCCGGTGGAGAACGCCTTGCCGGTGCCGGTGATCACAATCACGTCGGCGCCGTCGTGCTGGGCGACGTCGGCGATCGCGTCGGCGAACCCCTCGGCGAGGCTCATGTCGATGGCGTTGTGGGCACTGGGCCGGTTCAGGGTGATGACGGCGATGCCGGCGTCGATGCTGAGCAGTACCGACGGCTCGGGCAGTGCGGTCGGCTCGCTGGCCGTGGCCTGCCTGACGCTGGTCTCACTCATGGCGACCGGCCTGACTCAGGGAGGTGGTTTGTGTGGGTGGGGCGCTGCATCCGTGGGGCACGATGTTCAGGGGCTCCTAGTCGAGGGTGAGTAGCGCCTCTCGGCAGTGTTTTAACTATGACTGGTATGCACACCGCTCGCAAACACTTCTCAGGGCCCTCGCACGCGCTTCGCAGCCCGACGTAAGGACTGCGCCCCAAATCTCTTCCCCGCGAGACGACAGGTTTTGCCCCTTTTTCCGCCATTTTTAGGGCGAAACGTGTCGTCTCGCGGAGGGGGGCGGGGCTGGCCTGTGGATAACTCAACCGACCCCGGGGAATGGTGACACTCTCACGCCATGACCAAACGAACCGCGCTCCCTCCCGGCTTCGAGTCCGGGGCGTTCACCGTGCAGCAGGCCCGTGCGGCCGGGCTGACGGGCAAACGCGTGCGTTTGGGAGACGTCGTGCATCCGTTCTGGGGTATCTGTGCCGCCGCCGGAACGGTCGAGACTTTGCAGGACCGCTGTCGCGCTTTTCAGAAGCGGATGCCGCCGGGCGCCTTCTTCAGCCACGTCACGGCTGGCCTGCTCTACGGCATGCCGCTGCCGTGGCACCTCGAAACCAACCCTGATCTGCACGTGACCGTGCTGGCGCCCGACCGTGCCCTGCGCGCCCACGGCGTGGTCGGCCACGCGGTGCAGCCCGGCGCGGCGGTGCACCGGGTGGCGGGCCTGCCGGTACTCGAGCCGGTCGGCACGTGGTGCCAACTGGCATCCGTTCTTGAGCTTTACGACCTCGTGGCCGCCGGCGACCACCTCGTGCGGGACGAGTTCGCGTGGGCCACTCGCGCGGAGATTGTTGCCCGGGCGGGGCAGCAGGTCGGGACGCGCGGGGCTCGACGGGCGAGGGAGGCGGCCGCGCGGATCCGGCCGCGCTCGGAGTCCCGGCAGGAAACGCGCCTGCGGTTACTGCTGGTGGACTTCGGGTTTCCCGAGCCCGACACCAACGTGCCGATCACGCTGCCGCCGGGCCGGCCCCGGGTGCGCGGCGACCTGGTCTACGAACGCTACAAGGTGCTGGTGGAATACGACGGAGAGCAGCACCGCCTCGACGACGCGCAGTACAACCGGGACGCTGAGCGGCTGCACGACCTTCGAGCGGCAGGCTGGATCGTGATCACGGTGCGCAGGGGGTCAACGCCGGAATGGGTGCGTGCCACGGTCGGTGAGGCCCTGCGCTCGCGCGGCTGGCGCCCCTAACCCACACCCCCACACCTCCCACCCCGCCGGACGACACCGTTAGCCCCAATTGCGGGGCGTTTTAGGGCGTATCGTGGCGTATAGCGGGGGCCGGACAACCCCCCAAGGCCCAAATACACC
>JBBQYN010000335.1:0-2995 GCA_038208655.1 Actinomycetales bacterium | reverse complement strand
GAGTCGACCACGGTGGAGAGCCGGTGCGCAATCACGATCAGGGTGCGGTCCACGGCGACGGCGTCGATCGCCGCGCGCATGAGCTGCTCGTTGGCGCCGTCCAGGCTCGACGTCGACTCGTCCAGCAGCAGAATCGGAGGTGCCGACAGCAGCGCCCGGGCGATCGCGAGGCGCTGACGTTCGCCTCCGGAGAGTTTCACGCCCTGCTCGCCGACGGCCGCGCCGAGCCCGGCCGGGTCGCGCTCGAGCACTTCGCCGAGGTTCACGGCCTGCAGCACGGCGATGCACTCCTCGTCGGTGGCGTTTGGGGTGGCCAGGCGCAGGTTATCGCGCAGGGTACCGGCCAGTACCGGGGCGTCCTGCTCGACGTACCCGATCTGCGAGCGCAGCGCGGTGCGATCCAGTGTGCGGATGTCCAGCCCGCCCAGCCGCACGGTTCCGGCGGTGACATCGTAGAAACGCTCGATCAGCGCGAGTATCGTGCTCTTGCCGGCGCCCGACGGCCCGACCAGCGCGGTGCGCAGCCCGCGCGGGGCGGAGAAGCTGACGCCCTGCAGCACCGCGCGCGGCGTGCCGGGCGTCGCGTCGGAGTCGGAGTCAGCGTCGGAGTCGGTGTCAGCGTCGGAGTCGGTGTCGCCGATGGAAGCTGCGGCGGGAGCGGCGGTGACCTCGATGGGGTTACCGTCGGCATCCGTTGTCGCGGGCATGGGCGCGGCGTAGCCGAAGTGCACGCCGTCGAACTCGATGGCGGGTTCTTCGGGGTTGACCGCGGCGTTGGCGGCTCCGACGCTCACGGCGAGCGGGGCGATGTCGCGGTCGAACTGGTTCTCGCCGGGCAGGTCGATGATCTCCTGGATGCGACCGAGGGCACCGAGCGCCGTGTTCACCGAGGTGATGGCCCCGAAGGCCTGGCCCAGCGGCATGATCATGAGGAACAGGAACAGGATGAACGCGACCAGGTCGGCAATGTCGATGGCACCGCTGGCGACGCGGTAGCCGCCGACGCCGAGCACGACCAAGAACGACACCTGCAGGGCGATGCCGGCGATCGGCACGACGAGTTCGGAGATCTTGGCGACCTGGATGCCCATGCGCCACGCGCCGTGGGCGTCTTCGTCGATGACAGCGATTTCCCGGTCGGTGGCGTTGGACGCCCGCACCGTGCGGATGGCGCTGATGGCGCGTTCCACGCTCGCGGCAAGATCACCCACCTTGGTCTGCGCGGCGAGGCTCGCGGTGCGAATCTTGCGCGAAAGCAGGGTCACGGTGACGACCGACACGGCCACGACGAGTACGGTCAGGCCCAGCAGCACCGGGTCGATGATGAGCATCGCGATCAGCGCGCCCACGAAGGTGAGCGACCCCCCGATCGCTTCCACGAGGCCCTGTGTGAGCACGGCGCGCAGCAGGGTGGTGTCGCTGCCGACGCGGGAGACCAGGTCGCCGGTGCGGCGGGAGTCGAATTCGCTGATCGGCAGGTGCAGCATGCGGGCCACCAGCCGGCGGCGGCTGGAGAGCACCACGCCCTCACCGGTGCGCTGCAGCAGGTAGTGCTGGTAGCCGCTGATCAGGCCGCTGACCACCACGAGGGCGATGAGCGCGCCCACGAGGTAGCCGAGGGTGTCGCCGTTTTGCACCAGGGTGATCACCTGGCTGACCAGCAGCGGCTGGGCCAGGCTTGCGGCGGCGCCGAGCACGCTGAGAATGGTCACGAAGATGAGCACCTTCTTGTGCTCCAGCAGGTACGGCATCAGCTGCCCGAAGGTGGCGCGCGGGCCCTCCTGCACCTTGCCGCCGCGGCCACGGCGCACCCGCGGGGCGCGGGGCGGTTTCGATGCCGCGCCCGGTCCTGCCGACCCGGGTGTGCGGTGGCCCGTTGACGCGTCGGAGGCGGGCGAGGAGCTGCTGGTCGTATCGAGGGGAATGCTCACCCGATGAGTTTAACCGCTGCATCCGCTTCAATCGCCCGACAGTCGCGGTCTACAGTAGGGAACTGTGACCAGTCCCGTCATCGTGGCCTCGCAGCTCACGAAGCGGTACCAGGATTTCGTCGCGGTCGACGGCGTGTCCTTCGAGGTGGCGCCCGGGGAATCCTTCGGCCTGCTCGGTCCGAACGGCGCCGGCAAGTCCACCACGATGCGCCTGGTCGGCGCGGTGTCCACCCGCACCAGCGGTGATCTGAGCGTGCTGGGCCTGGACCCGAACCGGCACGGCCCGGAGGTCCGGTCGCAGCTGGGCGTGGTGCCGCAGGAGAACAACCTCGACCTGGAGCTGCGGGTGCGCGAGAACCTGCTCGTGTACGGCCGCTACTTCGGGCTGCCGCGGGCGCACGTGGCCCGCCGGGCCGACGAACTGCTCGCCTTCGCGCAGCTCGAAGACAAGGCCACGGCCAAACTGGATGCCCTCTCCGGCGGCATGAAACGCCGCCTCACCATCGCGCGGGCCCTGATCAACGACCCACGCATCCTGCTGTTGGACGAACCGACCACGGGCCTGGACCCGCAGGCCCGCCACATTCTCTGGGACCGGCTCTTTCGCCTCAAAGAGCAGGGCACCACACTGCTGCTCACCACCCACTACATGGACGAGGCCGAGCAGCTCTGCGACCGCCTCGTGGTCGTCGACCACGGCGTCATCATGGCGGAAGGGTCCCCGGCCGACTTGATTCGGCGGTACTCCTCTCGCGAGGTGCTCGAGGTGCGGTTCGGCTCCAGCCACAACGCCGGCGTCGCGGCGCAGATCGCCGGCTTCGGCGACCGCGTCGAGGTGCTGCCCGACCGCATCCTCGTCTACAGCGACAACGGCGAAGCGCAACTGGAACGGATGACCGTGGCCGGCCTGCACCCGATCACCAGCCTCGTGCGCCGCTCCAGCCTCGAAGACGTCTTCCTGCGCCTCACCGGACGGGCGCTGATCGAATGACCGCGACCGGCCCGGCCGCGCTTGTGACCCGCACTCGGCGCTGGGGCTCTTGGTATGTCGCTGAGCACCGGCT
>JBBQYN010000334.1:0-3005 GCA_038208655.1 Actinomycetales bacterium | reverse complement strand
GGCCGGTTAGTGGCGCCTGTCGGGGTCATTGCACGACCTCCCGGAAGATGCTGGCGAGCGAGACCCGCTGCGGCCCGAAGGCGGTGACCGGGCCGCGTGCCAGGGCCAGATGCAGCACCTGCTGGCTGGCCGCATCCGTGTCGGCGGTGAAGCGCACGGTGCTTTCGGTCGCACCGATGCTGAGGTTGGCGACCGTGATGCCGGACACGTTGTGCAGCCAGGTGGCGTCACCGGGCAGGGTGATCTCGAACTGCGGGCTGCCGTACCGGTGACGCAGGGCCTCACGGTCGCCGTGCGCGCGGATCTCACCGCCGCCGATGATGATCAGGTCGTCGCAGAGACGCTCCACGATATCGAGCTGGTGCGACGAGAACAGCACGGGTATGCCGTCGGCGGCATACTCTGCGAGCACGGCCATGACCGCTTCCACGGCCAGGGGGTCGAGCCCGGAAAACGGCTCATCGAGCACCAGGAACTCGGGGTCGTGCACGAGCGCGGCGGCGATCTGGGCGCGTTGCTGGTTGCCGAGGGACAGGGACTCGATCAGCGCGCCGGAGCTCTGCGCCAACCCGAGGCGCTGGAGCAGCTGGTCGGTGTTGCGACGCGCGGCGTGCGGGGTGAGGCCGTGCAGTCGGGCCAGGTAGATCAGTTGCTCGGCAACTTTCATCTTGGGGTAGAGGCCGCGTTCCTCGGGCATATATCCGAACCGACGGCGGTCACCCGCCGTCACCGGCTGCCCGTCGATGAAGACCGTGCCCGAGTCCGCGTTGAGCACCCCGAGGATGATGCGCATCGTGGTGGTTTTGCCGGCCCCGTTCGCGCCCACGAACCCGGTCATGCGGCCGTTGTGCACGCGAAAACTCACGTCACTGAGCACCGTTGTGCTGCCGTACCGCTTGCTGACGCCTCTGATATCGAGCATGCTCCGCCCTTCGTAGCCGTGGCACCACGCTAGCGCGCCCGCCCCGGCCGCGTGGAGCTTCACTGGCACATCAGAGATGTCGGTCGGAGCCGCTATCGCCTTAGGGTAGACCCCGTGTCTAGCCCGCGTGAGGCACCTCCGGGCGGGGTCAGCCGCCCAGCCGAACCCGGGTGTTATTGACGGATGCCGCCTCCGATTTCCACAGGCCCGTCACCCCGGCTGCCAGTTGTCCTTCGAGTCCGTCAAGAGATCGAACCACGAAGATCACGGCGGCGGCCGTGGGCTGCGCGTTGGGTGCCTCGGCCGATGCGACGGACGTTACGAAACCCCGCCCGACCGCGCGTACCCAGGTCTCGGCGGCCGCTTTCACGCTTGCATAGTTGGCACCGCCGGGGCCCGGGGCGTCGACCGACACGCTGGAGACGATCGCCAGCCGGCCTGCCGTAGAGGCGAGCAGGTCGGCGTTGAAGGCCCGGGTGGTGTTGCGCAGGGTCGTCATCACGTGTTGGTGCAGAAACTCCCAGTCTTCGTCGCTCTGGCCGGCCAGCCCGCCGCCGCCGCGCCAGCCGCCCACCAGGTGGATCAGGCCGTCGATCGGGCCGTGGTCGGCGTGCACCCGCTCGGCGAGGTCGGTCACGGCGGCCGGATCGGTGAGGTCGCAGGCGTACCGGGCGGCGGCGGGCACCGGCGCGAGGCGCGCGGTGTTGGAGCCGACGGCAATGACCCGGGCACCGGCATCCGTCAGCGCGGCCGCAACCGCCTGCCCGGCCGTGCTGCTGGCCCCGGCGATCAGCACGGTGCGCCCCGTCACTCCGGCCTCAGTCATGTGCGGTGATGCCCACGGTCGATGCGATCACGGGGCGCATCTTCTTCTCGAGGGCCTCGAAGAACATCGACAGCGGAAATTCGTCGTCGAGAACCTCGTCGGTGTAGCCCTTGGGGGCGCCGGCCAGCACCTCTTCTCTGAGCCCGCGGGCCCAGCGGGAGGCCGGGTTCGGGGTGAGAGTCTCGGCGATCATGGCGTACGCCGCCAACCAGTGCGCCTTCTTGGGACGGTCGATCGATGACCAGTAGAGCTCGTCGATGCGGGCGCCCAGGGCGATCACGCACTCAGGTACGGCGTCCCAGTCCACGGTGAGACGGGTGTCGGTCCAGTGCAGCACGTGGTGCTGGTGCATCCACGCGAACAGCAGCTGACCACCGACACCGTCGTAGTTGCGCACTCGGCTTCCCGTGATGGCGAAGCGAAAAATACGGTCGAAGATCACCGCGTACTGCACCAGTTTGGCGTGCCGGCGGGCCTCCGGGCTGGCGTCGCCGTCACGTTCGATGGCGACCGATTCGCGAAACGCGGTGAGGTCGCAGCGCAGCTCTTCAAGCGAATACAGGAAGAACGGCATGCGCTGTTTGATCATGAACGGGTCAAACGGCAGGTCACCGCGCATGTGGGTGCGGTCGTGAATCAGGTCCCACATCACGAAGGTCTCTTCGGTGAGCTGCTGGTCGTGCAGCAGCACCGCGGCATCGGCCGGCAGTGCGAGCCGGGTGATGTCGGCGGCGGC
This sequence comes from Actinomycetales bacterium, assembly GCA_038208655.1. Taxonomy (GTDB): domain Bacteria; phylum Actinomycetota; class Actinomycetes; order Actinomycetales; family Microbacteriaceae; genus Cryobacterium. The sequence goes on along the minus strand of JBBQYN010000334.1, from coordinate 521 downwards.
GGCCACGACGCGCCGAAACCGTGCCGCTTCCCGGTCGGCGAAGATTGCGCCCCACGTGAACGTCGGCACCTCGCGCATCGCCACCGTTTCGGGGAACAGCACGGCGGAATTGGTGTCGTAGCCGGGCGTGAAGTCGAGAAAGCGAATGGGCACGAACAGGGCGTTGGTGTACTGCTCTTCGAGCTCGGCGATGAATTCCGGCCAAATCACCTCGATGAGCACGGCCTCCACCAGCCGGCTGGTGCTGCCGTTCTGGGTGTACATGGGGAAGACCACGAGGTGACGCAACCCGTTGCTGCGGGCCCGCTGGGGCTGGAACGCCTGCAGAGAATCGAGAAAGTCGGGCACGCCGAACCCGGTGTCGGACCAGCGGGTGAAGTCGGCGCACAGGGCCGTGAGGTAGGCGGCGTCGTGGGGAAACAGCGGGGCGAGTTCGCGCACGGCGGCCACGATGACGGCGACGGATGCTGTGGCCTCCGACCGGGCGTCTGTGTCGGCATCGGGGTGGCTGATCGCCCCGT
>JBBQYN010000333.1:0-3015 GCA_038208655.1 Actinomycetales bacterium | reverse complement strand
AGGAGTCGGCCTGACCGAGTTGCTGGAGCTGTTCACGGGCGCGTTCCCCTCCCCGGTGGAACGCGCGCTGCCCGCGGTGACCGACCTACACGGCCAGCCGGTCGGGCCGCTGACCGGCGACCCCGACGGTCCGCTGCTGGGCGAGGTCGTGCGCACCACCATCGACTCATTCCTTGGCCGGGTCTGCCTGGTGCGCATCTTCTCGGGCACCCTGCGGGAAGACTCCATCGTGCACATCGGCGGGCACGGGCTCGCCGAACGCGGCCACCAGGACCACGACAGCGAGGAACGCGTCACCCACCTGCAGGCCCCGCTCGGCGCCACCCTGCGCCCGGTACCGTACTGCGTGGCCGGCGACATCTGCGCGCTCACCCGGCTGACCGGCGCCGAAACCGGCGACACCGTCTCAAGCCGGGAGGTGCCGCTGCTCGTGGCGGCGTGGCCGATGCCGGAACCGCTCATGCCCGTGGCGGTGCAGGGCGCCGCCCACGGCGACGACGACGCCATCGCCAAAAACCTCGGCAAGGTCGCCGCCGTCGACCCGACCCTGCGCGTGGAACGCAACGCCGAAACCCACCAGCTCGTGCTGTGGTGCATGGGGGAGGCGCACGCCGACGTGGTGCTCGACCGGCTGCGCGCCCAGGGCGTGAACGTGCAGACCGTGCCCGTGATCACCCCGCTGCGGGAAACGTTCGTCACCCACGCCGCCGTGCGCGCACGGTACGTGAAGCAGAGCGGCGGGCACGGCCAGTACGCCATCTGCGACATCGAAGTCGAACCGCTCGACCGCGGCGCCGGGTTCGAGTTCGTCGACCGGGTGGTCGGCGGCGTGATCCCGAAGCACTACATCGAGTCCGTCGAGAAGGGCGTGCGGGCCCAGATGCAACGGGGAGTCGCAGCGGGGTTCCCCGTGGTGGACATCCGGGTCATTCTCGTCGGCGGCAAGACACACAGCGTCGACTCATCGGACGCCGCATTCCAGGCCGCCGGGGCCCTCGCGCTGCGGGAAGCCGCGGCCGCCAGCCGCATACAACTACTCGAACCCATCTCGATGGTGACCATCAGCGTGCCCGACGCGCACCTGGGCCCGGTGATGACCGACCTCTCCACCCGCCGCGGCCACATGACCGGCACCACCTCCGTCGGCGGCGACCTCACCGAGCTCAACGCCGAGATTCCGGATGCCGAACTGGTGCGGTACGCGATCGAGCTGCGCGCCCTGACCGCGGGCAGCGGCCGGTTTCAGCGCAGCCCGCTGAGGTACGATCCGGTACCGGCCAAGCCGACGCGCGTGAGTGACTGAGCGGCGGGAATCAATCCACCCCGCTCGGGCGTTGTGCGTGACATGAAAGCCATCGTGTACAGCCAGACAGGTGACCCGTCCGTTCTACAGCTGGTCGACAGGCCCGCGGCCGAGCCCGGCCCCGGCGAAGTGCGGGTGCGCATCGTGGTCAGCGGCGTGAACCCCACCGATTGGAAGTCCCGCCGCGGCTCCGCGCCGGGTGAGGCGCTGGCGTTCGACGATGTGGTACCCGGCCAAGACGGTGCGGGCATCGTGGACGCGGTCGGCGCCGGAGTGCAGCACCTGACCGTGGGCGACCGGGTGTGGCTCGCGCTCGCCGCGTACCAGCGCGCGGCTGGAGGCACGGCCCAGCAGTACGCGGTTCTGCCGGCCGACCGGGTCTTCCCGCTGCCCGCCGCGGCGAGCTTCGATCAGGGCGCCAGCCTCGGAGTGCCGGCCATCACGGCGTACCGCGCGTTGACCGCGGCCGAAGACGGTCCGAGCCGACTGCACCCGGGCGCCCTGGCCGGGAAGACCGTGCTCGTGGCCGGTGGGGCCGGAGCGGTCGGGCACGCGGCGATCCAGCTCGCTCGGTGGGCGGGAGCATCCGTCGTCACAACGGTCAGCGGGGCCGCGAAGGCCGCGCTCGCCACGGCGGCCGGGGCGCAGCATGTGCTCATCTACTCGGATGCCGACATCGTGGCGCAGATTCGGCGCATCGCGCCCGAGGGCGTGGACCTGATCGTGGAGGTCGCCCCGGCGCAGAACGCGCCGCTTGACCTCGCGGTCATTCGCAACCGCGGGTCGATCGCGGTGTACGCGAACAACGGCGGCGACCAGGTGACGCTTGATGTGCGCCGACACTTCAGCCTCAACGTGCGCTACCAGTTCGTGCTGCTCTACACCGTGGGCGACGACGTGCTGCGGGCCGCCGCCGAGGACATCAACGCCGCCCTGGTGGACGGCGCCCTGACCGTGGGGGAGGCTGCCGGGCTGCCCCTGCACCGTTTCGACCTTGAGCAGACAGCGGACGCCCACGCCCTCGTTGAAAGCGCCGCCGTCGGCAAGGTGCTCATCGACGTTTCCGCCGGGTAGCCGCGCGGGGGGTTCATGCAGGTTCCTCGCGCCTCGGCCGGCGGAGTGGGTCGGACGGCCCGCGGGCGCGCCCGTAGCCCGCGTACGACCTGATGCGCCGGCCTCGGGTGTCGCACCGGGCCGATCCTTCGTCAGTCGAGTTGCAGGGCGAGGCGTAGTGCCTCGTCGATGCGATCGAGTTCTCCGCGGCTGACGTGGCCCAGCAGATGGCCGAGACGCTCCGGTGCCACGGCCGAGGTCTGTTCCACCAGCACTTGCGTCGGCTCGCCGGCAATGAAAATCGTGGGGCGAAAACTTTGCGGCTGTGCCGAGCGAGAGGTCGGGGCCACAAGCACTGTCGACAGCATCAGGTCGTCTGCTTGCACAACGACGGCAAAACGCGGGCCGGCTTGCTCATGGCCGCGCGGGCTCCGTGGCGCGCGGAGCTGGTGAATGTCACCACGCACGGAGATCGTCCACGTCGCGCAGAACCGCGCGGCTCTCGACCAGGTCTGCCTGGTCGTTCAGGAGCGCGGTTGATTCACGTCGCATGAGATCCCGGCGCCGCTGCCGAGCGGCATCCAGGAGCGCCTGGCGAATGACGGCGGAAACGGTGGAACCATCAGCCGTGAGCTCTTCGAGGGCCTGTTGGGTGAGTT
>JBBQYN010000332.1:0-3030 GCA_038208655.1 Actinomycetales bacterium | reverse complement strand
GCGGGCAGGTTGCTCTTGCGGGTGCGCAGCTCGGTGAGTTCGCGGTCGATGTCGGCCAGTTCCTTGCCGGCGGTGAAGTACTGCTCGTTGTCGTGGTGGTCGTGCGCGGCGGCCGGCGCCGATTCATGCAGTGCCTGGCGGGAAGATTCCTGCAGTTCGGCGAACTCGGCGCTGTTCTGTGGGGCGTCGGCCACGCCGACGCCGGCGAGTTCTGTGGCGAACTTCGCCGACCGCTGCCCGGTGTCGTGGGCAGCCTGCTGGGCGACCTTCACCAGTTCCTGCATTTGGGCCGCATCGGAACCACCCAGGTTGAGGGCGCGGCGGGAGGCGGCGGTCAGCAGCTGGTTCGCGTCGTCGAGGGCGGCATCCGCTCGCCGGGTGTCGTCGGCGGCGCGGGCCTGCTCGGAGCGCAGGCCGCCGCGTTCGTCGCCGGCCAGTCGCAGAGTGAGCTGGTTCTGGAACGGGTCGATGAGGGCGCCGAGCCGTTCGGCTTCGGCGGCGGTCGCCGCGGCGCTCTCGTACGCGGCGATCGATGTTTCGAGCCGGCCGAGATGCTCGGCCTGACGGCGCAACTCCACCACGTGCTGGTGCGCCTGGTTGAGCTCGCCGAACTGCTCCACGGCGTTCTTGGTGCGGGCGAAGGTGGCCGGTTCGTCGAGCATGAACGAGCGAAACAGCTGGTCGAGGCTGCCGAGGTTCTTCGCAGACTGGGTTTTGTGCAGCAGGTGCAGGGCGTTCTGGCTGCCGATGCCGAGCAGCCGGCGCAGCTTCACGTAGAACGCGTTGTGCGTTCCGGTGGTGGTCACCACGGCATCGGGCCAGGCGCTTTTCACCCGGCGGGCTTCGATACCGGATGCGACGTACTCCCGAAAATCGAGCAGGCTCACCGTGCTGCGGTCCACGAAACAGAGGTCTTTCAGGTCGGCCTTGTCGACGCTGGAGCCGCGCAGGTGGAACAGCCGGGCGAGGGTAACCGGGGCGTCGCGGCCGTTTTCGAAGCGCAGCAGGATGCCGCTCCAGGTGGCGGTTTTGCGCAGGTAGGTGCTCACGGCCCGGTCGAGATTCTCATCGGCCTCTTTACTCCAGGCCCCGCGCACGTAACTGACCAGGCTGCGGTCGTCGTTGCGGGCGGTGGATTCCTGCGCGGCGGCGTTGAAACGCAACCATTTGTCGGGGGTGAGCACGGTGCCGATCGCGTCGAGCAGGGAACTCTTGCCCGACCCCGACGCGCCGGTGAACAGGTGCCCGGCACGCGCAACCTCGATGGGGTGGTGACCGTGGAAGGTACCCCAGTTGAGCAGTTCGACGCGGGCGAGGCGCCACTGACCCACGTGCAGGGGGCCGGTCGGGGTGCCATCATCGGCATCGTCGAGTCCGGGCATCTCGAGCATCGTCATGCGGTGCGCTCCTCGGTGTCGGTGTCGGCGTCAGCGGAATCGATGTCGCTGTCGGGCCCGTCGAGCCCGTCGAGCCCGCCGGGCAGATCGAGCAACCCCGCGCCCGCGCCGCTGGCCGCGCCGGCCGCCGCGATGCGCCGGTACTCCGCGCCGATCGCCTGAATCTGGTCGGCGTCGACGATGAGCCGCAGCACCGGGGAGATCTCGGCCCGGTCCTCGGCGCCGGCCTGGTGAATCACGCGCAGCTTGTTCTTCATGTTCAGCCACGACGAGTTCAGCCGTTTCGCGAAGTCGCTCTCGTCACGGTCGGCCGTGCGGTACACCCGCAGCTGCTCGAAGACGTCGTCACGGCCCACGATCACCCGCCCCTCGCCCTCCCCCGCGAGCAGCATCTGCCGCAGCACGAGCAGCATTGCCGTGTCGAGAAAACTCAGCGCCGCAGACCGCACGGCGCTGGGCACCTTCAGCTCGGCGCTGCTCACGTTGCGCACGAACGCGAACTCCCCGACCCGGTCGATCACGAGCTCGAGGAACAGTTCGGCGAGCCGAGAACGGATGCCGGCCTCGTCAAAGAGCAACGCCGACCACAGCGCCGGGGCCTTCACCCCGGAGAGGTAGGGCCCCTTGATCAGCTCGAGCAGCGCGCGGCGGGGCTGCTCACCAAGCACCCCGGTGTCGCCGGTCCAGAGGGCGGTCGCGGGGGCGGCATCCGTGTCGTAAAGGTCGTCGGTCATGTCGGTCCCATCAGTGCGTGTCACAGCAGCCGTCCGGTGAAGCGGTGCAGCGGAATGTCGGCGGCGCGCGGGGTGTGGTCGGCGCCCTGCCAGCGCACCGTTTCGGTGCCGCCCGGTGCGGTGCCCTGGTTGGCCGCGAGGGTGAGCAGCCCCACCACGCTGGCCACGCCCTGGCTGGCCGGGTGCCGTGCGAGCACCTCACCGACGGTGCAGTGCGGGGCCTCGGCGAGCAGGGCGTTCACGTTGCCGATCAGTTCGGCAAAGTCGATCTCGGTCTCGCGGGCGAGCGCCCGCAGCGCGGCGAGGTCGGCGACGCCCGGCACGTGCTCCTCGATGGGCGCGGTGGCGTCGAGGTCGGCGGGATCGTGCAAGCGGATGCCGCCGATGCTGCCGAGCGTCACGGCCGACAGATCCAGGTGCAGGCCGGTGGGCTGGTAGGGCTTGATGTGCGCGGAAGCCTCGACACCGGCGGCGAGGGCCGTGCGCAGCAGGCCGCGCAGGGCACGGTCTTTCTGGTAATCCTGCGACTGCACGTAGCGGCGCAGGCCCCGGGCGAACGTGGTGATCACCTCGTGGATCTCGCCGCTGTGGTCTTTCAGGGTGCCGATGAAGCGGCGCAGCGAGCGGCGCTGCGCCGGGGTCAGCGCGGCGGTGAAATCACGGGCGAGCACCCGGGCGATGTCGTCGTCGAACTCGCTACCGACCGCAGGGTCGAGCACGAGCGCGGAGAATCCGGCGAAGCTGCGGCCTTCGTCGGACTCGCTGATCAGGTCCACGCCGCGGAACACCTCGTCGAGCACGCTGCGCTGGGTGTCGTCGGATTCCACGATGCGGGCACGCAGGTCACGGTTGAGGTTCTCGAATTCGGCCCGCACCCGGGCGAAGTCGGACGGGATCTC
>JBBQYN010000331.1:0-3037 GCA_038208655.1 Actinomycetales bacterium | reverse complement strand
ACCTCGCCGCCTGTCGATGGCCCGATGGGTTCCGGTGCCCACGGTGTGCCCACGAGCGAGCGTACGCGCTCGGGACGTACCGGCGCTGGGAGTGCGCGGCGTGCGGGCACCAGGTGTCGCTGACGGCCGGGACGATGCTGCACAACACGAAGACGCCGCTGACGCTGTGGTTCTGGGCCACGTATCTGATGACGACCGACAAGCGGGGCATCTCGGCGTTGCTGCTGCAGCGGCAGCTCGCCCTCCGCCGCTACGAAACCGCGTGGATGATGCTCCACAAGCTCCGGCGCGCGATGGTGAACGTGGGGCGTGAACCGTTGCACGGCGACGTCGAGATGGACGACACCTGGGTGGGCGGGCCGCAGCCGGGCCTCCGCGGTAGCCGACAACTGAAAGGCCGAAAGGCCGCGTTGGTGCTGGTGGCGGTGGAGAAACGTGGGGACAGATCGGGTCGGGTTCGCATGGCGGTCATCCCGGACATCAGACAGATGACCGTCCTGGCGTTCGTGACGCAGCACGTCGCCCCTGGCTCGACGATCTTCAGCGACGGGCTCAAGGGCTATGAGGGGCTGCGGGACGCCGACGTGCGACACGTCGCCCGGACTCAACCGATCCGCACCGCTCTGCGAAAGGGTGTCCCCTCGGTCGTACCGCTGGCGGATCGCGCCATCGGCAACCTGCAGCAATGGCTGATTGGCACCTATCACGGGGTCAGCAAGGCGCAACTGCAAGTCTACCTGGACGAGTTCGTCTTTCGGACCAATCGGCGTGGGCAACCGATGGCGGCGTTTCAGACGCTGCTCGGCCTCGGGACCGGACGGGCACCCACGCCCTACGCACGGATTCGTGGTGCCCAAGACCTGCTGGCTGCGCGCTGATCGCAACATATGGGGGGTACCTGAAACAACCGTATAAGCAGGAGCGCTCTAGCGTCTCCAATTGCCAGACGAGACGCTCCCGGTCGGTCTCCGCGGGTCCAGCCCCTACCTCACGTCGACCGCTGCAAGGTCAGACGACTTGCCATGCTCGTTCGACGCCGTCCCAGGTGTCAGTCCCGAACGTGAACAACTCGACGTAGTTGAGCCGGGAAGCAGAGACGTCGATCGCAAATCCCAAGCCGTTGGGTACTCCGGCCATTTCGATGATTCGACCCTCCTCTGCGTATGTACCATCCGGTACGTCCTGTTCGTGTCCGTCCCTGAGGGACACGTACCGGCCGGCACCCGTGTTCTCCCGCTTGACGACTTCCAGGCGATCTGTTCGAAATCCGGGCCAATTCTCTCGAGCGGTTCGATCGACAAGATCTCTTTCAAGCGGCGTGAGAGTCTCAGTCATGCCACCTTGGGTGCACGGGGCGCCTTCACGACCAGCCGCACGCCGAGCCCAAGCCTGGCCAGCATGTCGATCAGCGCATCGGTGCTGAACAGGTCGATGCGACCGCGCAGGAGGTCGCTCACGCGGGGCTGGGTGACGCGAAGCACCTTCGCGGCCGCCGCCTGCTTGAGTCCTGCCGCCGCGATGGCCTTCTGCAGCTGAATCAGGAGGTCTGCCCGGATCAGGAGATGCTCGGATTCCTCGTTGGAGAACCCGAGATCTCGAAAGACGTTTCCTGTCGACGGGGTGACATTGGGGTTGGCGTTCTTTGCCATGGTGCTACCTCGAATTCTCCAGGTCCCGAAACCGTTCCCGACCGACCTTCAGGTCCGCCGCGCCGGTCTTCTGCGCCTTCTTCTCGAATGCGTGAAGTACGTAGATCGCTTCCGATCGTGCCGTCACGTAGAACACACGGTGCGCGCCCGCGACACGAATGCGGATTTCCCTCACTCCCGGGCCAACGGTCGTCATCGGCTTCCAGTCGTCCGGATCCAGCCCGTCCTGAACCCGCCGCAGCTGGAAGCCCGCCAGGCGACGCGCCAGCGCCGGGAAGGCCTGCAGGTCCTTCAAGGAACTCCCGAGCCAGATGATCGGCTTGTCGCGCATCAACCTCAGCGACCGAATTATACAAGTTCTTGTATGGCGACGCGAGTCTGATGGCCCCATCGCCCTCCCGGGGAAGCTCCATCACTTCGCGTCCAACTCCCGCCGCCGCCCACTCTTCCGCATACCCCCAGCCGGTTGACGGTATCGGTGACAGTACATCGCTTGGCTTGACACTAACAGGGCCGAATTTCTTGGCGTCTTGCAGCGCTTTCGACCCCCGCCTTCGGCATTCAGAATCAACGACTTACGTCGACATCGGGCTAAGCGGGGCGAGGCCGACAACGCCCGCCGTCCCGTCGTGTTTGCGCCTCTTTGTGCCCTTCCCCCGGTGGCTGCATCGTGGTCAGCAGGGCCAACTCGTGCGGGTATCCTCGGTGGACAGGTGAAAAGCGACCACACGGCTCGACCTGAACTCGTGGGGCTCACGACCCAACGCCTCGGCGCCGACTGATCGCACAGACTCGGGCCGGCCAAGCGCGGTCATCCGATTCAGGACACGGGACGCCAAGCTCGCCTCGACGTTCCGTCCACCGGACTACGGGCGCGAAGACCGTCTCCGATGATGGTCTTGTACCGAAAGAAGGCGTTCTCCACACGCGCCTGCCGATGGTAGCCCGAGGTCTTCTTTCGTTCTCGCCGCCCGAGCGTTTCCACGTCGGCGATCATGCGATCGCGGGCACTCGAGCGTGGTCAGCTTCGAGGCACCTCCGCTGCCCGCGTCGGCGGCACGACGACCCCGGCGTGCCGCGCACCCGCGGCCTCGTAGAACCCCACCGTGTCGTAGGCCCCGTCCCCCGTGACGCTGGCGACGTCGCCGGGCGCAGCACCGATTTGGTCGATGGCCCCGGCCGCGGCGAGGTGCTCAACGCCCACCACTTCGAGTAGCTCGAGGCGCTGACCCGCACCCGGCTGCGCATCTACAACCGCGTTTCAACTGCCCCACGAGGCTATGTGCTTGATAAATCGAGGTCGGCTTGCTCGGCGCACGGTACCGCCATGCCGGCGCGGTGCAATGCCACACGCATGAGGAAGCCGGATGCCGCCGCGGTGGTCAACG
>JBBQYN010000330.1:0-3041 GCA_038208655.1 Actinomycetales bacterium | reverse complement strand
TCCGGGTCCACGCCGTTCTCGGGAATCAGCGGCACCGTCGTGATCGGCTGGTCGCGGGTCTTCTGCGCGAGACCGACGAAGTAGGCGAGCATGCCCTGCGGCACGTCGGTCTTCACGAGCTGGGTACCGGCCTGCGCAACGTCCTGGAACTTCGCCAGCACGTTCGCCGGGCTGGCCTGGGCCAGCACAGCCTCCTGCAGTTGGGTCTGTCGCTGCATGCGGTCGTAGTCGCTGGTGCCGTGCCGGGAGCGGGCGAACCAAAGGGCCCGGTACCCGTCCATGTGTTGCATGCCCGGCTCAAACCAGAACTCCACCGTAGTGAAGGTGTTGTCGGTGTGCACCGGAACCCGGTTCTGCACCTCTATGTCGACGCCGCCGAGGGCGTCGATGAGGTCGGAGAAGCCCTGCATGTCGATGAGAACGTAGTACTGCGCGGTGAGCCCGGTTACGCCGCGAACCGCGTCCCGCATGCCCTCAATGCCCGGGAGACTGCCCTCGGCCACGGCGTTCGGGTACATCTCCGGGCTCTTGAGCTGCACCTCGGTGTACAGCGAGTTGAGCATGCAGGCCGAGACGAAGCATCCGCGCAGGGAGCCATAGCCTTCGGGGTAGATCGGTGAAAGCGGCGAATCGGCCGGGAACGGCACGTCCTCCATGTTGCGGGGCAAGTTGATGATGGTGGCGGCGCCGCTGGCCGCTTCGATGCTCACCAGCGAGATACTGTCGGGGCGGAGGCCCTCGCGGCCGTCGCCGGCGTCGCCGCCGAGCAGCAGAATGTTGTAGCGGCCGTCGATGGGCTCTTCGGTGGGGCCGGCCACGAAGACCGTCGACAGGAACCCGCTCGCGGTGATGGCCACGTAGGCGCCGTACCCGGCGCCGCCGCTGACCACGACCATGATCGCGGTGGCGAAGACCACGATGATGGGGCGTGCCCCATGGGCCACCCGGGCGAGCCGGGCGATGCGCATCGTGTCGAGCGAGAGCACCAGCCAGATGATCGCGTAGGCGGCCAGCACCACGGCGATGGTCCACAGTCCGGCGGTGGTTGTGAAGACACCGAGCACTATGTCGGGGCGCAGCGCATAGGCGCCAGCCGCGACGGCGGCGAGCACCACGAGCAGCAGGGTGGCGCGCAGTCCGAACCGGCCGAGGCCGCGGCTGCCGGCGAGCACCTGCGCCGACCCGGGCAGCACGATGTTGAGCAGCACGAGCCACCAGGCGCGTTTGGTCATGGTGTGCGTCGACCCCGCGTCGGGGTAGCGGATGGGGTTGGTGGCGCTGCTGGGCCGGGCCCGGCGGTTGCCGGCCTCCCGGCTCAGCTGCGTGCTGGTCACAGGCTCTGCTGGAGTCGGAGGTTTTTCTGCTCGACCTGCGCGGCGAGGTCGTCGGAGAAGGCGCCGAGCGCCGTGGTGAGTGCGGGGTCTGCGGTGGCGAGAATTTTCACGGCCAGCAGCCCTGCGTTACGGGCCCCGCCGATCGACACGGTGGCCACGGGCACCCCGGCGGGCATCTGCACGATCGACAGGAGCGAATCCATCCCGTCGAGCAGGCCCAGCGGCACGGGCACCCCGACGACGGGCAGTGTCGTCACGGCGGCGAGCATGCCGGGCAGGTGCGCGGCGCCGCCGGCACCGGCGATGATCACGCGGATGCCGCGGGAGTGCGCGTCGATGCCGTAGCTGAGCATTTTCTGCGGGGTGCGGTGGGCGCTGAGCACCTGCACCTCGTACGCCACACCGAATTCGCGCAGCAGTTCGGCCGCGGCGCTCATCACTTTCCAGTCCGAGTCCGAGCCCATCACCACGCCCACGAGGGGCGTTTCGGGCATACCGGTCACGTGTTCGCGGGTGTTGGCGGTCTCAGGCACAAATTGAATTGTATTGCTCAGTCCTGAAAGAAGGCCGCAGCGGCACGCGCCTGATAGGTGACCTCGTCGAGCTCGTCACCGCCGGCGGTGACGTGCCCCACCTTGCGGCCCGGCCGGGACACCTTGTTGTAGTTGTGCACCTTCACCGACGGATGCTGCGCCAGGGCCTGCGCATAGCGATCGCTCATCGCGCCCGACGCCGGTCCGCCGAGCACATTGATCATGACCGACCACGGGTCCCGCGTCGCGGTGGATCCCAGCGGCAAGTCGAGCACGGCGCGCAGGTGCTGCTCGAACTGGCTGGTCACCGAGCCGTCGATCGACCAGTGCCCGCTGTTGTGCGGGCGCATCGCCAGTTCGTTGATGAGGATGCGGTCGTCGGTGGTTTCGAACAGTTCCACGGCGAGCACCCCGGTGGCGCCGATACCTTCGGCCACCCGGCGGGCGATGTCGGCGGCGACGTCGATGAGGCGGTCGCCGGCGTGCGGGGCCGGCGCGAACACTTCGGCGCACACGCCGTCGCGCTGCACGGTCTCCACCACGGGCCAGGCCACCATGTCACCCGACGGGCGCCGGGCCACGACCTGGGCCAGTTCCCGGCGAAAGTCGACGAGTTCTTCCACGAGCAGGGCGCCGCCATTGGCGTCTTCGGCGAGCGCCGCGAACCAGTCGTCGGCTTCATGCTGGTGACTGACGACGCGTACGCCCTTGCCGTCGTAGCCGCCGCGGGCGGTTTTCACCACGGCGCGGCCGTGGTGGTCGGCGAGGAACACGCCGAGTTCGTCGGCGTTTTCGACGCGGGCCCAGTCGGGTACGGGCAGGCCCAGTTCGGTGAGGCGGGCCCGCATCACCAGTTTGTCCTGCGCGTAGAGCAGGGCGTCGGGGCCCGGGTGCACGGCCACGCCGCGAGAGACGAGGGCGCGCAGAATCTGCTCGGGTACGTGTTCGTGGTCGAAGGTGATCACGTCGACGGTGTCGGCGAAGTCGAGCACGGTCTGCAGGTCGCGGTAGTCGCCCACCGAGCTGGCGGCGAGCGCGGCCGACATTCCGGGCTGTTCGGCGAGCACGTGCAGCTCGACGCCGAGGTTCACTGCGGCGGGAATCATCATGCGGGCCAGCTGTCCGCCGCCGATCACACCAACTCTTGTACCCATACGATGTTCACCAATTTCTG
>JBBQYN010000329.1:0-3061 GCA_038208655.1 Actinomycetales bacterium | reverse complement strand
CAGGCTGTCGAACACCGGCCCGGCCAGCCCCGGGTACTGCAGCGCCGCCTTGAGCGCTTCCCGCTGAGGCCGCAACATCGGATCGCGCGGGTCGGGCCGCACCAGCGATACCTGCGGCCGGGATACGGGCTCGTTGCCCTGGCGCCGGTTCGACAGCGAAGATCCGCGACCCCCGGTGCGGGGGCCCTTGCGGCCGGCTTCCTCGCGGACCCGGCCGAGCACCTGGGCGACGTCCTCCCAGCCGACCCAGCCGGCGAGTTGGCGGGCGTACTCGTCACGCAGCGTGGGGTCCTTGATGCGCGCGACCATCGGCACGCACCGGCGCAGCGCCGACACCCGGCCCTCGGCGCTGTCCAGATCGTGGTCGCCCAGCGCGGTGCGGATGGCGAACTCGAACAGTGGGGAGCGCCGCGCCACCAGGTCGCGCAGTGCGCCGTCACCGGAGCGCAGCCGCAGATCGCATGGATCCATACCGTCGGCGGCCACCGCCACGAACGACTGCCCGGCCAGGTTCTGCTCCCCCTCCAGAGCCTTGACCGCAGCAGCCCGGCCGGCGGCGTCACCGTCGAACACGTAGATGAGCTCACCACGAAAGAAGTTGTCGTCCATCATGAGTCGGCGCAGCATCGAAAGGTGTTCCTCGCCGAACGCGGTACCGCACGCCGCGACCGCGGTGGTGACCCCGGCCTGATGCATGGCCATGACGTCGGTGTAACCCTCCACCACGACGGCCTGATGCCCCTTGGCGATATCGCGCTTGGCCAGGTCGAGCCCGAACAGCACGTGAGACTTCTTGTACAGCACCGTTTCCGGAGTGTTGACGTACTTGGCTTCCATGTGGTCGTCATCGAAAAGGCGGCGGGCCCCGAATCCGATCGTCTCCCCCGAGGACACCCGGATGGGCCACAGCAGCCGGCGGTGGAAGCGGTCCATCGGGCCGCGTTTGCCTTCCCGGCTCAGCCCCGCAGCCTCCAGCTCCTTGAACTCGAAACCCTTGCGCAGCAGGTGCTTTGTCAGGGTGTCCCAACCCGACGGCGCGAAACCGCAGCCGTACTTGGCGGCCGCCTCGCCGTCGAAGTTCCGCTCGATCAGATACTTGCGGGCCGGCGCGGCCTCCTCGGAGCGCAGCATCTCGGCGTAGAACTCCTGGGCGGCGGCGTTGGCGGCAATCAGCCGACTGCGGCTGCCCCGGTCGCGCTGCACGTTGGTCGCCGACGCCCCGGTGTAGGTGACCGTGTAGCCGACCTTGTCGGCGAGCAACTCCACGGCTTCGACGAAGGTGACGTGCTCGATCTTCTGCAGGAAGGCGTAGACGTCGCCGCCCTCGCCGCAACCGAAGCAGTGGAAATGGCCGTGGTTGGGCCGCACGTGGAACGACGGGGACTTCTCATCGTGGAACGGGCAGAGTCCCTTGAGAGAGTCCACGCCGGCCTTGCGCAGCTGGACGTAGTCGCCGACCACATCTTCGATCTGGACCCGCTCCCGGATGGCGGCGATATCGCGATCGGGAATGCGGCCCCGGCCACCCCGTGTCGTATCGCTCCCGGCCATCGGGTCAGTCTAATGGCCGGGGTGAGCGCACTTCGTGCACGCGTTCCAACCGGGACTCGGTATAGGACGCGATCTGGTCGATGACCACCCGCAGCCGGGCCCCGTCGTCCTCGGCCTCGGTGAACTCGAGCGCGAACTGAGGGTCCAGACCGCTGGGCGCCTGCGCCCACAGCGCCAGTGCGACCTCACGGATGAGGGTGCGCTGATCGGCCTGGACCTGCAGGTGCCGATGGTCGGACATGATGAACTGCAGTGCCAGCATCTTGAGCACCGCCACCTCGGCGCGGACCAGCTCAGGGACCTGCAGGTCGGTGTTGAACCGCCGCAGTGCGCCGTCGCCGGCCGCGGCCCGGGTCTGCGAGATGGCCGCGTTGGCGAAGCGGCCGACGAACTCCGACGTCAGGTTCTTCAGCGCCACCGATGCCGCCAGGGTGCCGTCGTACTTGCCGACCGCCTCGACCACCGGCATCTGGGACAACCGCAGCGAGGCCTCCAGCAATTCGTCGTGGCTGATCGCCGGGAAGGCCTTCGCCCCGAGATCGGCGAGCGTGGTGGCGGCGTCAACATCGGCGAGCACGCGCAGGTCGATGCGTCCGGAGATGACACCGTCCTCGACATCGTGCACGGAGTAGGCGACATCGTCGGCACAGTCCATCACCTGGGCCTCCAGGCACGGCCGGCCCGCCGGGGCGCCATCTCGCAGCCAGCCGGCCGCGACCGCGTCATCGGTGTAGATACCGAACTTCTTGGGGTTCTCCGCCCGCGTCCACGGATACTTGGTCACCGCGTCCAGTGCCGCCCTGGTCAGGTTCAGCCCCGCCGAACGACCCTCGGCGTCAAGCACTTTAGGTTCCAGCCGGGTGAGGATCCGCAGGTTCTGCGCGTTGCCCTCGAACCCGCCGAAGGCGTCCGCGATCTCGTTGAGCGCGCGTTCACCGTTGTGCCCGTAGGGCGGGTGGCCGATGTCGTGGGCCAGCCCGGCGAGGTCGACCAGATCCGGGTCACATCCCAGACCCACGGCCATACCGCGGCCGATCTGGGCGACCTCCAGCGAGTGGGTCAGCCGGGTGCGCGGGGTGTCGCCGTGCCGGGGACCGACCACCTGGGTCTTGTCAGCGAGCCTGCGCAGCGCCGCTGAATGCAGCACGCGGGCGCGGTCCCTGGCGAAATCGGTGCGGTGCTCGGTGTCGGTTCCGGGCAGCGCACTACCCTTCGGCGACTCCGGCACCAGGCGCGCCCGGTCGAAGTCGTCGTAGCAGTCGTATCCCTCGCGTTGCGTTGCCACCGCCGCACAGTCTGCCAGCAGCAGTGCAGCCGTCCGGACATGCGGCCGTTTGAACATGAACAAGTCGCGCGGACGCCGCGTTCACTAGATTGACGGGCATGCGTATTGCCCGTCTGCTCAGCGTGGTCCTTGCGGTGCTGACCGCCGGCCTCCTGCTCGCACCGGCCGCGACGGCTCAGCCGCCGCTCCGGTTGGCCAGTTATGTGGTCGACGAGGCGGGTGCGC
>JBBQYN010000328.1:0-3063 GCA_038208655.1 Actinomycetales bacterium | reverse complement strand
AGTGCACCACCCTGCTAAGGTGGAGTACCCTTTACGGGGTACCGTGGGTTCAAATCCCACCGTCTCCGCAGACACTCAAACCCCTGAATCCCCTGTCACCACGGGGACTCAGGGGTTTTCTGCGTCCCCCCCCCGCTGGATTGAGGCCGTCTCGTCGCGCCGATCGAGAGCCGCTCCCCGCCGATCAAGCCCCCCGCCGATGGACCAACGCCGCGCTGATCTCGCAACCCCGCGCTGATCGAGCTCGTCGAGATCGCCACGGGTGGTCGTGTGGTGGTCTCGACAAGCTCGACCGGCGGTGGGGGGCTCGACCCGCGGTGGGGGCGGGCGACTGTGCCGGGCACTACGCGCATCGAGCGCGCGGCGACCCGGTGCGGGAGTTGAGCTGAGGTTGCACTCTGTGCGTGCGTGCACTTAGTGTAAGCACGTGACTTTTTCTCCCGCGCTGCCCGATCGCCGTGCCGACCTCAAAGCCCGGTACCGTCTCGCGATTCTGGATGCTGCCGATTCGCTCATTCGAGAGCGCGGCAGACCCAGTTTCAGCGTCGACGAACTCGCCGAACGCGCCGACGTCTCCCGGCGCACCGTGTTCAACCACTTCGCGTCCCTCGACGACGTGATCATGACTACCTGCACCCGCGTGCTCAGCGCCGCCGTGGACGAATTCCGCGCAGCGACAGCCTCCACCCCAGCCCCCACGGGCGGACGCGTCGCCCTGTTCGAGGAGATCACGACGGCCGTTCGGGCCATGGACCTGCCGACCGTCGTCGCCTACCTCGGCGGAGTACTCGGAGCCGACGACGCCGATGCACGCTCCGCGCACGGCCTCGGGGATGTGTTCACCCGCACAACCGAACAGCTGTCCATCGAAATCGCCGAACGCAGCACCGCAATCGACGAACTTGAGGTCGCGATCCTGGTGAGCTCCGTGATGAACGGTGTTTCCGTGGTGTCCAGCTACTGGCTGGCTCAGACGGGCGGGGCCCTGGACGCCGCGTCACGACAGGTCTGGCACGACCTGCTCGACCGCCTGATCTCCACCATCCGCACCGGCTACGCAGAAGGAATCTGACAACCATGGCAACACTTCTGTATCGACTCGGTCGGTTCTCCGCCCACCGCGCCTGGCTGGTCATCGTGGCCTGGGTGGTCATCCTCGGCCTCGCCGGCGGTGCATTCGCCCTCTTCGGTGGAACGCTGACCTCCTCCGTGAGCATTCCCGGAACCGCCACCCAAAAGGTGAGCGATGAACTCAGCGAGAAGTTCCCGGCCGCCAGCGGAGGGCGCGGCACCGTGGTCTTCACGACCACCGACGACACTCCCTTCACCGCGGCCCAGAAGACCGCGGTCGGTGACCTGCTCACGAGCACGGTCGCCCTCGACGAGGTGACCTCGGCGACGGACCCCTTCGCGACCCAGGCCCAGATCGACGCGCAGGCCCAGCAGATCACCGCCGGCCGGCAGCAGCTCACCGACGCGACCACCCAGCTCGCCGCCGGCCAGGCGCAGCTTGACGCGGCCGCCGCCCAACTCGCCGACGGTCAGGCCCAGCTCGACGCCGCCCGAGCCCGGGCCGACGCGGCCGGACAGCTGGCCGCAGCCCAGCCCGCCTTCGACGCGCAGCAGGCCCAGATCGCCGCCGGCACGGCCGCCCTGGCCGAGCAGCAGGCAACGCTCGACACCAACAGCACCGAACTGCAGGCCCAGAGCAGCGCCCTGGAAGCGGGATCGGGTCTGCTCGACCTGGCCACCGGCATCCGTCAGATTTCGGCGGATGAGACGACCGCCGTCGCGAGCATCCAGTTCGACACCTCCCTGAACCAGGTGTCCTCCGAGGCCAAAGACGCCGTCGTCGCCGCGATGACCGACGCCCAGATCGACGGCGTGACTGCCGAAGTCTCCAACGACATCGCTGCCACCATTCCCGAGATTCTGGGCCCGGGCGAGATCGGCGGCGTGATCATCGCGGCCATCGTGCTGTGGGTCATGCTCGGCACTCTGATCGGTGCGGGACTTCCGCTGCTGAACGCGCTCGTCGGCGTCGGCGTGGGCGTACTCGCGTCGCTGGCCTTGTCGGGCACCGTCGAGATGATCTCGGTCACTCCGGTTCTGGGTGTGATGCTCGGGCTCGCGGTCGGAATCGACTACTCCCTGTTCATTCTCAACCGGCACCGCACCCAACTGCGCAACGGGGTGCCGCTGCACCAATCGATCGGGCTGGCCAACGGCACGTCGGGTAACGCGGTCGTCTTCGCGGGTGCCACGGTGCTGATCGCGCTCCTCGCACTGAACCTCACCGGCATTCCGTTCCTCGGGCTGATGGGAACCGTCGGCGCCGTCTGCGTGTTCGTGGCGATCCTGATCGCGATCACCCTGACCCCTGCACTGCTGGGCCTGGTCGGGGAGAAAATTCTCACGAAGAAGGCCCGTGCCCACGTCGGCAGCACCGCGCACCGGGCCATGGTGCCGGTCAAGCCGATGAAGACCGCTCGCGCCGTGATCACCGTGATCGCCGGCACCATTGTGCTGCTGATCGTGGCCCTGCCGGCGCTCACCATGCGCCTAGGTCTGCCTGCCGGGTCGAGCGAGCCGCTGGGCTCAAGCGCCTACAACGCCTACAAACTCGTGGAAGACAAGTTCGGAGCTGGCGTCAACGGCCCGCTGCTCGTGGTCGCCGACCTCGACACTGCCGTCACCCCGGCCGACCTCGTGGCCGAACAGGTGCGCATCGGCACCACCCTGAACGCACAGCATGATGTTGTGGCCGTCGCCCCGATCGGAGCATCGGATGACGACTTGCTGCTGGCGTTCCAGCTGATCCCCGAGGGAGGACCCACGAGCGAGTCGACCGAGCAACTCGTGCTCGATTTGCGCGACCTCGAGATCGACGGTGTCGCCTCCCTCGGGGTCGCCGGCAACGCCTCCGGCAACATCGACGTCAGCGAGAAACTCGCCGCGGCGCTGCCGTTGTACCTGCTCGTGGTCGTGGGGCTCTCGCTGATCATCCTGATCTTCGTGTTCCGATCAATTCTGGTGCCCGTCACCGCGACGCTCGGCTTCGTG
>JBBQYN010000327.1:0-3081 GCA_038208655.1 Actinomycetales bacterium | reverse complement strand
GCAGCGACCGATTAGAACTGGATCCCGCGGGTGAGTGCCCCGTCGATCAACAGATTTGCGCCCGTGGTGCGGCTGGAGACCGGGCTGGACAAGAACACCACGCTCGCGGCGATCTCGTCGGGAGTGCCCATGCGCCCTGTCGGGTTCAGGGCCAGGGCATCCGCGAAGAACGAGGCGTCGGAACTCTGCAGGCTCTCCCAGACACCCCCGGCATGGTAAGTGTTGCCCGGCGAGACGGTGTTGGCGCGGATGCCCTGACCGGCCAGCTGGTAGGCCAGTCCGGCGATGTACCCGATGATCGCGGTTTTGACCGTGCCGTAGGGACCGGATGCGAAATCAACTTCCCGCCCCGACACGCTGGACAGCGCCACGATGGAACCGCAGTCGCTGTGCTCAAGGAACGGCAGCGACGCTTTCACCAGGTTGACGGTGCCCATCAGGTCCACCTGCAGGGAGCCCACCCAGTTCTCTTCCGTGTCGGCAATCGCGAGTGCACTGACGTTGCTCACGATCATGTCGATGCCGCCGAAGCGATCGGCGGATGCGGCCACCCAGCGGGCGAGCGCGACCGGATCACTCACATCCACGACCGTCCCGACGACGGTGCCGCCGGCCGCGGCGAAGTGCGCTTCGGTCGCCGTGACGTCCGCGGCGTTGCGGGCGCAGAACGCGACGTTGGCACCCTCTGCGACGAAGGCGGCCACGATGGCCCGGCCGATTCCCTTGGTTCCTCCGGTGACGAGTGCAGTTTTTCCAGCGATACGCAGATCCATAAGTCAGGTCCTTTCAGGGCGGGTGAAACGGGTAACGGCGGGTGACACGGGTGAAGGCGTGGGCGAGTCCGTCAGCGGGCGGCTGCGCGGCGGCGCAGATCGCCGTGCAGGCCGTCGAACGCGTGCCGGGTCGGAAAAAGTGACTTGCGTACCTTGATCACGACGCTGTAGTTAGGGTCCACGACGTTGGCGATGGGAGCCTCGGTGACCTGGCTGAGCAGCTGGTAGGCATCCATTTCATGCAGGTCGAAGAGTTCACCGAACCAGCGAATCATCTCCAGCTGGGCGATTCGCCAGGAATCCTCCATGGGGCGGGACGACCCGACCACCATCCAGTAGTCGTCGGTTTCCAGCCGTGGCCAGAGCGGTGCACGTCCCTTGATCAGGTCGACGAGCAGCACCGAATTCATCGCACCCTCGACGGCGGTGCCACAGGATTCCCCCTCGCCCTGACGGTAATGCCCGTCACCGATGGAGAACAGCGCACCGTCCACGTTGACGCCGAGGTACACCGTGGTGCCGGCGCGAATCTCCGGGGTGTCCATGTTGCCGCCGAAGCGTTCCGGGACCAGCGAGGACCGCACCTCCCCGCCGGGCGGGGCCACGCCCACGGTGCCGAGCATCGGGGCCAACGGCAGCGCCACCTCGAAATCCCCAAACCGGGACTGAAAGCCCACGGTGCCGTTGACCGAGTCGACCTCGTAAATCCAGGTCGCTTCGGGAAGCGCCTGCTGCAGCAGGGCGGTGCGGTCCGTGCCGGTCATGCCGCCGAAAAACGGAATCGCGGCGGATGCTCCCCAGCTGCGTGCCGGGGTGAGGTCGACCACGTGAATGGCCAGGGTGTCGCCGGGCTCCGCGCCTTCGACGTAGAACGGACCGGTCTGCGGGTTCAGGTACCGAAAATCGATGACCTGACTGGCGACGTCGTTGACGCTCGTCAGGGCATGGTTGAACGCATCCTCCGACCACAGGTTGAGCAGCGTTCCTGGCCTGACCCGCCGCACCGGCTCGGCACCGCCGAACGTGTACACGAACTGGTCACGGGTGGGCGTGAAATCAAGGGAGTCCATACCGCATCGTACCGACCGGGCATGACGATCACATTTCCGCCGGGAACGCGGAGCATCCGACCGTGCGGAATTTACCTGAGGTTTACGGGGATGTTACCCACGGTCGCTATACCTTGACGGAGTCACGCAGCTGCGTGCGCCGGCCGTTCCCCAAGGAGAGTCACGATGTCCTCATCCCTATCCCGCCGCAGCTTTCTGGGCGGCACCGCCGCCACGGGCCTCGGCTTCGTCTTCGCCGGCTCAGGCAGCCTGGATCCCTTTTCCCGCGCTGCCGCGGCAACCCGGCCGGCGGTCGGTTACGGCGCGCTGATCCCCGACCCGAACGGCCTGCTCGCATTACCCGAAGGCTTTTCGTACCGCATGATCGCACAATCGGGTGTCACCCCCACCGACGACGGGGGCACGCACCCGAGCGACCCGGATGGCATGGGTGTCTTTGCCGGCATCGCCGGAGCTTCGATCATCATCACGAACCATGAAAACAGCGGTGCGGAACCGTATCCTGTCCCCGTCACCGAGGGCCTCACCTACGACCCCGGAGCCATCGGCGGCACCTCAACCATCACCGTCGATGGGAAGGGCAACCGCACCGGCCAGTACACGAGCCTTGCCGGAACCGACAACAACTGTGCCGGCGGCATCACCCCGTGGGGCACCTGGCTGAGCTGCGAAGAAACCGAAAGCCGCGTCGGCGCGGGCGGCAACACCAAGAATCACGGCTACGTCTTCGAGGTCGACCCGCGCAGCCGTGAAGCCAACCTGGGCAAGAGCCCCGTTCCGCTGAAATTCATGGGGCGGTATTCGCACGAAGCGGTCGCGGTCGACCCGTCCACCAACGCCGTCTACCTCACCGAAGACGCCAGCAACCCCAACGGGCTCTACCTCCGCTGGACACCTCCCGCCGGCTTCCAGCCGGGTATCGGGGCACTCCGACAGCTTGCCCAGTCCGACACCGGGGATACCGCGGGGATGCTGCAGGCCATGAGCTGCTACCGCGGCAGCACGCACGTGCCCGATCTGGCCGAGGCGACACAGCCCGGCACCCGGTACCAGGTTCGGTGGGTAGACGTTCCCGATCGTGATGCCGAAACCGTTTCGGTGCGCCGTCAATTCAGCGACGACCAGATCACCCGCTCGCGCAAGCTCGAAGGCCAATGGTGGGCCGATGGCGGTGCCTACTTCGTGTCGAGTTTCGCGCGCACCGCCGACGGAAGCGCCAATGAGCACGACGGCCAGGT
>JBBQYN010000326.1:0-3085 GCA_038208655.1 Actinomycetales bacterium | reverse complement strand
CACGGCGTGGGCTGGGACACCACCCGCCGGGTACTGGAGAAGGCCGGCTTCGACCTGCCGACCCTGGTGGACGCGCAGATCGCCCCCGACGCCGCGTTCCCCACCGTGGCATTTCCCAACCCGGAAGAGCCCGGCGCCATGGACCTCTCGTACGAGACCGCCCGTGAGGTGAACGCCGAAATCATTCTGGCCAACGACCCCGACGCCGACCGACTCGCCGTGGCGATTCCCGACGAGAACTCTGACAGCGGATACCGCCGGCTGAGCGGCAACGAGGTCGGCGCGATTCTCGGTTGGCAGGCGGCCGCCCTCGCGGCTCCGAACGCCGACGCCGACGCCGACGATGCTGCCGACCGCACCGCCACGGGCACGCTGGCCTGCTCCATCGTGTCCTCGCCGGCTCTGAAGGTCGTCGCCGAGGCGTACGGGCTGCAGTTCACCGAAACCCTCACCGGGTTCAAGTGGGTCTCCCGCGCTCCCGGCCTGATCTACGGCTTCGAAGAGGCCCTCGGCTACCTCGTGAACCCCGAAACGGTGCGCGACAAAGACGGCATCTCGGCCATCGTGGCGCTGCTGACCCTGGTCGGCGACCTCAAGGCCGACGGCCTCACCCTGGCCGACTACCTGGACCGGTTCACCGCCAAGTTCGGTCACTTCGCGTCGAGCCAGATTTCGGTGCGGGTGACGGATGTCGCGGACATCGCCCAGGTGATGACCCGCCTGCGCGAGACTCCCCCGACCGTGATCGGCCGCATCCGTGTGGACCGCATCGACGACTTCCGGTGGGGCCTGAACGGGCTCGCCCCCAGCGACGTGCTGCGCATCTGGCTCACCGACGGCAGCCGCGTGATGGTGCGTCCGAGCGGCACCGAACCCAAACTCAAGGTGTACCTCGACACGCGTGGCCGCGACGGCTCCGTCGCCGAGCGGCGCTCGTCGGCCGAGGCGAGCCTCGCCGAGCTCGACAGCGGCATGCGCGCACTGATCGCGTAGCTCCGGCAGGCTGACGGGTGCCGGTGGGTCAGCCCAGGGCGATCTCGAGCTTGGCGGTGAGCTCATCCACGTCGAAGACGTTGTCGATCACGATCACGTCGGCGTTGGTGCGGCCGATCGCCGACACCAGCTCCGACGACGTGAGAATCACCTGCGCCTCGGCGGCGGCGGACTGCACCCCGGCCACGTCCGTCGCGGTGACCTCCGCCTCGATGTCGAGGCGTTCCAACGCACGTTCCGCGTTTACCTTGAGAATGGCCGACGTGCCCAGTCCCAGGCCGCACATCACGACGATTTTCATGCCGGCAGCTCTGCGGCGCCGAAGCCGTCTGCGGTGCCGAAGCCGAACAGGGCACGGATGCTGTCGGCATCCGTTGCCGAGGCCAGCGTCGGGATCACGTTCGCGTCGTTGAAGACGTTGGCGAGCTGGGCGACGAACTGCACGTGTTCGTCGGCGCTTCGCACGGCCAGCCCCACCACCACACTCACCGGGTCGTTGTGCGGGTGCCCGAACGCCACCGGTTCGTCGAGCGTCACGACGCTCAGGCCGTCGCGCAGCACGTCGGGGCCCGGCCGGGCGTGGGCGAGGGCGAGCCCGGGCGCGATGACGACGTACGCCCCGAACTCCTCGATCACGGCGACCATGCGCTCGGCATAGCTGGGCGTGGTCGCCCCGGAGCGTTCCAACGCCACCCCCGCCGCCAGCACGGCGGCGCGCCACTCTTCGGCGCGCACTCCGATCGAAATGGCGGTCAGGGGAAGCGGGGGAAGCGACATGGGTTCTTTCTCGAGGGTAGAGCGGACCGGCCGCGACAAAACGGGGCAGGCGGGTGGTGCTTTAGGCCGCGGCGAACCCGGCGGTGATGGCCTCGACGAGTTCCTCACGGTCTTCCAGCGGCAGGAACGACGCGGCGACGGCGTTGAGCTGGAATTTCTCCAGGTCTTCGAGCTCGTACCCGAAGGCATCCGTCAGCAGCGCCAGCTCCTGACTGAGGCTGGTGTTGCCCATCAGACGGTTGTCGGTGTTCACGGTGACCTTGAAGCCCAGCTGGTAGAGCAGGTCAAAGGGGTGGTCCTGCACGTCGTCGCCCCAGGCGGCGATGGCGCCGGTCTGCAGGTTGGACGACGGGCACAGTTCCAGCGCAATCTCGCGGTCGCGCACCCACTGGGCGATCGGGCCGAGGGTGACGAAGGTGTTGTCGTCGTCTTCGCGTTCGATGTTCACGTCGGCGGCGAGGCGCACGCCGTGGCCCAGGCGCAGGGCGCGGCCGTCGAACAGGGCACTCTGGATGCTGTCGAGGCCGTCGGCTTCGCCGGCGTGCACGGTCACGGGAAAGTATTCGCGGGCCAGCAGGTCGAAGGCGGCGCGGTGGTTGCTGGCGGGGAATCCGGCTTCGGCGCCGGCGATGTCGAAGCCCACGACGCCGTCGAGGCGGTGCCGCACGGCGAGTTCGGCGATTTCGAGGCTACGGTCGGCGTGCCGCATGGCCGTGATGATCTGGCCGATCTGGATGCTGCGGCCGGACTCCTCGACACTGTCGATGCCGTTTTCGATGCCTTCCTGAACCGCGTCGACGACCTCGTCGAGGGTGAGGCCGCGGGTCAGGTGCTGCTCGGGCGCCCAGCGCACCTCGCCGTAGATCACGCCGTCAGCGGCGAGGTCCTCGACGAATTCGCGGGCCACGCGGATGAGACCGTCGGTGGTCTGCATGACCGCGCAGGTCACGTCGAACGTTTTCAGGTATTCCACGAGCGAGCCCGAGTCGGACTGGGTCTCAAACCACTCGGCCAGGGCTGCGGCATCCGTGGTGGGCAGGTCAAGCCCGATCGTTTCGGCCAGCTCGATGATGGTCTGCGGTCGCAGGCCCCCGTCGAGGTGGTCGTGCAGCGAGATTTTGGGCAGGGCGTTGATGCTCGTGCCGCCGCCGGGCATCAGGAATTCCTCAGTCGGTGTGTTCACCCCTCTAATCTACCGGCGACGGATGCTTTGAGTCTGCCTGTTTACTGACTGGGCCCAGAACAAGTGTGCATATGTGCCCTGTGGCGGTGTCCTGCCCCCGCGCGACGACACCGTTAGGCCAAAAAAATCCCC
>JBBQYN010000325.1:0-3125 GCA_038208655.1 Actinomycetales bacterium | reverse complement strand
TGCCTAGTCTGCCCGGTCCCACCGACATTGCGCGCTCCTAAGGGTCATAAAGCAGTAATGTCCCAGCGAAAAGCTACCCGGCGGTGGCCGCGGCGGCCGCACGGGCGGCTCCGGGCAGGGCGTCGAGGATCTGGCTCATCGCCGTGTCGTCGTGCGCGTTGGAGACGAACCAGGCCTCGAACACCGACGGCGGCAGTGAGACTCCCGCGTCGAGCATGGCGTGAAAGAAAGGCCCGTAGCGGAACGTCTCCTGGCGCTGCACCTCGGCGTAGGTGCGCGGTGCCGACGCGGCGGCCTCCGCGCCGAAGACGAAACTGAACAGGTTGCCGGCGCGCTGCACGCTGTGCGCGACACCCTCCTGGCTGAGCGCCTCCGAGACCGCGGCCGACAGCACCCGTGAGGTGGCGTCGACGTTCGCGTACACGGCGTCGTCGAGCAGGGTGAGGGTGGTGATGCCCGCAGCCACGGCCACGGGGTTTCCGGACAGCGTGCCCGCCTGGTAGACCGGGCCCACCGGGGCCAGGAAGTCCATCACGTCGGCGCGACCACCGAGTGCCGCCACCGGCAGTCCCCCGCCGATGATCTTGCCGTAGGTGAGCAAGTCCGCGGTGTACGCGGTCTCCCCCGCAGCGAGCGTCGCGGACTCTTCCAGCCCCCAGTACCCGCCCGGGCCGACCCGAAAACCGGTGAGCACCTCGTCGAGAATCAGCAGCGCTCCCGCGGCGTGCACGATCTCGGCCAGGCCGGCGTTGAAACCGGCATCCGGTGCCACGACGCCCATATTCGCGGCGGCGGCTTCGGTGATGACCGCGGCGATACGGCCGGGGTAGGCGTCGAAGGCGGCCTGCACGGCGGGCAGGTCGTTGTAGGGCAGCACCAGGGTCTGCGCGGCCGTGGCTTCGGTGACACCGGCCGAGCCGGGCAGCGACAGGGTCGCCAGACCGGAACCGGCCTGGGCGAGCAGCCCGTCGGAGTGGCCGTGGTAGTGCCCGGCGAACTTGATCAGCAGGTCACGGCCGGTGAAGCCGCGGGCCAGCCGGATAGCCGTCATGGTGGCTTCGGTGCCGGTGGAGACCAGCCGCAGCTTCTGCACCGCCGAGACCCGGCCCTTCACGAGTTCGGCCAATTCGGTCTCGGCCGGCGTCGACGCGCCGAACGACAGCCCGAGAGCGGCGGCGTTCTGCACGGCCCGCACGACCTCCGGGTGGGCGTGGCCGAGGATCGCGGGGCCCCAGGAACTGACCAGGTCCACGTACTCGCGGCCGTCGGCATCCGTCACATAGGCGCCCTGCGCCTTCACGAGGAACAGCGGGGTGCCGCCCACCGAGCGGAACGCCCGCACCGGCGAGTTGACACCGCCGGGGATGGAACGCTGGGCGCGGTCGAAGAGGTCGTCGTTGCGCGTCATGCGTGGTCTTCTTTCAGCCAGGTGGCGAGCTCAACGGCCCAGTAGGTGAGAACGGCGTCGGCGCCGGCGCGGCGGATGCCGAGCACGGATTCTTCGACGGCGCGGCGGCGGTCGATCCAGCCGTGGGCGGCGGCGGCCTCAATCATGGCGTACTCGCCGCTGACCTGGTACGCCCAGACCGGCACCTCGCTCATGGCGGCGACCTCGGCGAGCACGTCGAGGTAGCTTCCCGCGGGTTTGACCATAACGATGTCGGCGCCTTCGGCGATGTCGATGCGGCTTTCCCGCACGCCCTCGCGGCGGTTGGCAGGGTCGAGCTGGTAGGTGCGGCGGTTGCCGACCAGGGTGGAAGCGACGGCCTCGCGGAAGGGACCGTAGAACGCGGAGGCGTACTTCGCCGAGTAACTGAGCACCGCGGTGTCTTCCAAACCGTTAGCGTCCAGGGCGCTGCGCACGGCGGCGACCTGGCCGTCCATCATGCCGCTCAGACCGAGCAGGTCACTGCCGGCGTTGGCCTGCGCGAGCGCCATGTCCTGGTAGCGGATGAGGGTGGCATCGTTGTCGACGCGGCCGTCGGCGGCCAGCACCCCGCAGTGCCCGTGGTCGGTGAATTCGTCGAGGCACAGGTCGGTCTGCACGGTGAGAGCGCCGCCGACCTCGTCGACGAGGGCGCGGGTGGCGAGGTTGAGAATCCCGTTGGGGTCGGTAGCCCCGGACCCGACGGCGTCACGCACGTCGGGAACGCCGAACAGCATCACGCCGCCGATGCCGGCTTCGGCGGCGGCGACCACGGCGCGGCGGGCGCTGTCGAGGCTGTGCTGCACCACGCCGGGCATGGACTGGATGGGGATGGTGGCGTCCCCCTCCCGCACGAACATCGGCAGAATCAGCTCGGCGGGGTGAACACGGGTTTCACTGGCGAGCCGCCGCAGAGCGGGGGTGGTGCGCAGTCGGCGCGGGCGCAGAAGGGGAGTAGTCACCCGTTAACCCTACGCCGCGCGGCTGTGCTCTGGCCCAGCGCGCGGGGCCCGAGCGCGTCAGTGCGGCGGCTGCACGTCGAGCACGATCTCGTTGCGGCGCAGGAACCAGGGGGTGAGCGGGGGATCGAAGCGGGCGTAGCGCGGTGCGCCCACCGCGGTGAGCCCGGCGGCGCCGAGCGCCCGGTGCAACTTGTCGAGGTGGCGCTGGTAGCTGGCCTGGCTCCACGAGCCCGTGAAAC
This sequence comes from Actinomycetales bacterium, assembly GCA_038208655.1. GTDB lineage: Bacteria > Actinomycetota > Actinomycetes > Actinomycetales > Microbacteriaceae > Cryobacterium. The sequence continues at coordinate 498 of JBBQYN010000325.1, read as the reverse complement.
GGATGACCCCGGCCAGGCTCTCGGGCACGGTGCGCAGCGTCACGAGCGGATCGGTGGGCTGCGGGGCGGTGTCTTCGGTCATGCCCTCGGGCAGTACGAAGGCTATCCGGAACGTGTCAGCGGATGCGTCGACGCTCTGCTGCACGACGGGCGCGGTCATCGCGATCTTGGTGGAGGCCTCGGCCTGCACCACGGGCGCGGTCATCGCGACTTTTCGGCTGCCCTGGTTCTGCCCGCTGATGTACGCGAAGAGGTTGCGGAATGCGCGGTTGGCGGCGCCTTCGAAAGGCCCGGGCGTGATCACCTCGGCCAGCAGGTGCTCGGGATAAGACCGGAGCTCGAAGTCGTCGTAGCTGCGCACGACGCGGTAGGGCTGCTTCTTCGTCATGATGGGAAGCTACTCCCCGGAGGCTGGGCGCCAGCCGCCAAAGGTGCTGCACGCCGCGAGATAAGGGTCCTCGCGTTGGTCACCGGCGATCTCGACAAGCTCGATCAGCG
>JBBQYN010000324.1:0-3130 GCA_038208655.1 Actinomycetales bacterium | reverse complement strand
ACAGAGACTCGCACGACGGGCAGCCCGACCGTGATGTTGACACCGTCGTCACCGTAGACAGCCTTAAAGGGTGCGTGGCCCTGGTCGTGGTAGCAGACCACGGCGAGGTTGTACTTGCCGCGCACGGCTGCCGGAATCAGCGCGTCGCCCGGCAGCGGGCCGACCACGTTGAGTCCGCGGGCCCGGGCTTCCGCGACGGCGGGTGCCAGCACGTCGGCGTCCTCGTCACCGAACAGGCGGTTCTCGCCCGCGTGCGGGTTGAGCCCGGCCAACCCGATCAGCTCATCGGGCTTGCCCATTGACTTGGCAAACGCACCGGCCAGCTCAAGCACCGTCAGCGTGCGCTCAACCGTGATGTTCTCGATCGCCTGGCGCATCGACACATGCGTGGTGAGGTGAAAGAAGTACAGGTCCCCGGCCGAGAGCACCAGGGAGAAGTTCTTCACCCCGAATTCGTGCGCGAGCAACTCGGTGTGCCCCGGCCAGTTGTGTCCGCCGGCGTGCATCGCCGCCTTGTTCAGGGGCGCGGTGACGATGCCCTGCACCTCACCGGCCCGGGCGAGGCGGCAGGCCTCAACGACGAACCGGTAGGACGCATCGCCGGCGGCCGCGCTGAGCACACCCTGCTCGACGTGTTCGAGCGAGGGTCCGGTCTGCAGCAGTTCGATCGTGCCGGGCTCGTTGCGCGCCTCCGAGACGCTGCTGATCACGCGGATCGCCGCAGGATCGCCGCCCACGTTGAGGACGCCGCGACGCATGGCCGCTTCGTCGCCGATCACGACGGGCACGCAGCGAGTGCGCACGTCGTCGTGCCCGAGCAACGACTTGGCCGTGATCTCCGGGCCGATGCCGGCGACGTCTCCGATGGTGACGGCGAGAATGGGAAGGCTCATGGGTGTACTCCTGGGGTCGGGCGTGCGGGGAGACTGAGCACGTGGTCAGCCAACAGCTCGGGAAGGATGTCGGCGATCGACGAGGTGACGCCGAAGCCGCCGGCCTTGGTCACCACGGTAAGTCCGTCGGCGAGGCCACCTTCGATCAGGCCCACCGGGATACCTTCGCGGATCGCGGCGGTCACCCGGATCGCGCTGGCCGCAAAGCTGTCGAGCACGGCTCGCGCGCCCTCCCCGCCCATCAGCACAACCGCGCCGACGGCACGGTGCGCGAAGACGGCAGCCGTGACCGTGGCTAGTCCGTCGGCGATGATCACAGCGGCCGTCGGTGTGTCAGTGACGGATGCCTCGGGTCGCTCCGAGGGCGTGGCCACCACCACCACGGCGGGCAGATCGGGCGCCGCAGCCAGCTCGGCCTCGATCCACCCGGCGATCGCGCCCGGCTTGAGCAACACGGCCAGGCTCGGCGCGAAGGTGCGCACGTGCTCGGTCGGGGTGCCCGCCAGCAGGTGGGCATACTGCGATCGGGACATGTCGTGCAGGGAACTGACCACGACGACCACACGTTCGGCGGCGGCCGGAGCGTGGAGGGCAGTGTTCGCGAGGTCGGGGCACCAAACGCGAGACAGCGCCACGGCCAGCCCGGCGCTTCCGGCCGGCACGGCGTCAACGCCGAGGAGGGCGACGGCCTCGGCCAGCGCGAGCAGGTCGGCATCCGTCGTCGCATCGACCGTCACGACTCCGGTCACGGTTTGGGCGGCCTCGCGCAGCCGGGCGGCGTGCGCGGCGGGGGTACCCGGTCCAAGGACGAGGTGCGTGCTGCCGGGGAGCAGCTCGCCGAGGCGGTTGGTCGTGACCGGGGTCACCGGGTCGGTGCCGACCGACGTCGTCTCCACCCCCTGCCCGTTGACGAGCACGCGGCCCTGCTGCACGGTGCGGCCCATCATCGGGTAGGCGGGGCAGACCACGGCGAATGCGGTCGGGTGGCGGGTGCGCCAGGCTTCCAGCGCGCCGCCGATCTGGGAGTGGGCGGATCCGCGCATGGTCGAGTCGATCTTCAACAGCAGCCGGTTGGCGCCGGCCTCGGCGAGGGCACCGACGGCCCGGGCGGTGTCGGCGCGGGCGACAGGGTCGGTCTGGGCGCGGGCGTCGGAGACCACCGCGAGCACGGCCCCGTGGCCGAGGGACTGCCCGTCGGGAGCGGTCAGTGCGAGCCGGGTGCGCCATCCGTCGCGGGCGAACTGCACCGCGGAGTCGCCGCCGCCCGTGAGGTCGTCGGCCACGATTCCGACCGTGATCTGGTCGGGGTGGGTCTGGGCGTCAGTCATGACAACGGATGCGGCGCGCGGGCCGGTCACGAATGCTCGGTCGTGCGCACGGCCGGCTGGGCAGGGGTGTCGGCGGGATCGTTGCTGACCAGGCCGCCTTCGCGTTTGAGTACCCAGGTGGCCAGGAGCGGGGCAATGACAGCGGTGACCAGCACGGCGGAGGCGATCTGGGCGGTCGCGACCTCGACGTAGGGGGCGAAGGTGGGGTCGGTGAGGGCGATGATCGCGGGGGTGGCGATGGCGTTGCCGGCGGTGGTGGCTGAAGCGATGCCGATGCCGGACTTGTTGCCGCGGCGCAGGATGAAGCGGTAGCCGAGGTAGGCGAGGGAGCCGGTGAACAGGGTCGCGACGATGCCCACGACGATGCCGGAGAGTCCGCCGGAAAGCACGTTCTGCAGGTTGATGCCGGTACCGAGCGCGAAGGCGAAGAAGGGGATGATCATGTTCGGGATCGGGCGCATTACCTCGGTCCATCGCTGGTCGAGGTTGCCCACGATGATACCGATCAGCAGCGGGATCACGGCGGCGAGCAGGAGCTGGAAAGGGATGTTGGCCAGGCCGGCGACACCGAGGAAGAGCATGGAGAAGAACGGTCCGTCGTTGATCGCCGAGGCCATATAGGCGCCACGATCGCGGGCATCGCCGTAACGCCCGGTGAAGGCGAGCCAGAGCCCACCGTTGCTGTTGTCCATGGTCACCAGCAGGGCGAGGATCGAGACGCCGAGAATGCCGTCGAGGCCCACGATCTGGGCCAGCAGCACGACGACCGTGGCCGGGATGAGGGACTTGCACAGCAGCAACACGCCGGCCGTGGCGAGCACCGGACCGGAGGTCTTCAGGGTGATCTGCATGCCGGTCGCAAAGATCAGCAGTCCGATGAGGGGAAGTGCGCTGGCCTGGAAAAGTGCG
>JBBQYN010000323.1:0-3138 GCA_038208655.1 Actinomycetales bacterium | reverse complement strand
GCCAGCGCATCCGGGAAGTTCTCACCCGTGGCCACGAACACCGTGTCCACCGGACCCGCGAAGCCCGCTCGCGCGATCGCAGCCGACGTCGCATACCGGTCACCACCCGCGATCCGCGACGGAACCACACCCGTGACCCCTTCTAGCTGCCCCAACACGGCATCCGACACCGCCGGCGACCCACCCAGCACCTGCAGCGTCTGCTGCGTCGCGGGCGGGACCGAAGTCGTCGATGTGGTGGTGGTGGGAGCCGCGGTGGTCGTGGTGGGAGCCGGGCATGCCGGTTCTCCGGGGAGAGGCTGGTCGGCGGAGGGGTCCGGATGGGCCGGGGTGTTCAGCGTCGCATCCGCCACGTAACCGGACTGACCGCCGTACGTGGTGCGGTGCCAGAGGCTGTACGGCCCCGTGGACATCTGGACCGTCTCACCTCGCACCCAGCATTCGAGGGTCACGGACGTGTTCGCTGGAACGGTGGTGAGGATCGAGCTCTGGGTCGTGGGCGCGGCGCGCAGGTTTGCTCCAGCGGAGGACGTATGCGCCGTCGGCAGGCCGGGTGAGCTGTCACCGCTGGCGCCGTAGGCGTTGCTGGGGCACGCCTGGTTGACACCGGATGCCCACTCGCCACCGATGATGCCGAGGCGGCTCCCGCCGTCGACGACCTGGTCCTCGGGGCGAGGCGCGAAGCACGAGTACTTCGCCTTGTTGATCGGCTCGAGGTGGACGTGCGGGCCGGTCCAGCAGCTGCTGTTCACGGGCAGTCCCACGGCGGTGTCGCCGAGGTGAGCCCCGTTACCGATGCTTTGCCCGGCCGACACCTTCAGGTTGGCCAAGTGGGAGTACCAGACGCCACCAACCTCGACACCCGCCACGTGCACGACGACGAAGACACGCAGTCCGCCGTCCGAGCCGCTGCAAGCCTGGCGAACGTCGGCCACGTGCAGCGTGATCGGCCCGTTCGCCTCACCGAAGCGGGCGTACACGGGCCGGGCTGCCCGGTACGTGTGGATGTCCTCGGACCAGTCGCCGGCGCTCACGCTGTAGGGGCTCCACCCGTACACGCGGTGGTGCGAACCAGGCGCACTCGAGATGGCGCCGTCGACCGGTGACAGGATCGTCGCCTGCTGGGTGGCGGCGCTCGCCGGCGACGCCGCCGAGGAGAGGACTGCCGCGAAGATGACAACGGCAAGCGCCGCGAGCGAGAGGGTGCTCCGTCTGCGTCCCGGGTCGCGCAGGCGGCACGCGGCCCCGTTGGCGGACTTCGTCCGGCGTCGTTGCGCTCTCATCGCAGACTCCCTAACTGCTCCGTGGGCGAGCGACGGGGCCACAGTTCAGCGACTACGAACACGCGGCCCAGCCCCCCTCCGGCGTGTCATCGATGTATTGCCGCCACCGGGTGTCCACGACCGCATGACCGCGGGCCACCAAGCATTCGTACACACCACCATCGGGGATCCAGTGGCGAACACCGTTGGCGTCGACCAGGTGAGCATCGCCGTCGGGCTCGTGTCGCAGGATCTTGTTCTTGAACGTGTTCACGTCGTAGCAGGGCCAGCGCTCAGAGCGTCAGGGAAGATCCGGCCGCTCGCCAGGACGGCTGTCGCCTTGCCAGCCAATACGCCGGGTCGGCCTGTCCCGGCGACTTTCGCGGCAGTCGCATAGCGGTCAGACCCGCCGATGCGGTCGACGACGACGCCGAGGTCTGCCAGGTCCGCAACGACCTGGTTCGACACCGCCGGCTCGCCGCCGATGATGGTCACCTCACTCGTTCCCAGTGCGACCAAGGCGTCACTGGTGGCTCGGGGCAATGCTGCCTTCGCCGTGAGCAACAACGGTGACCCGGTGAGGCCGGCGAGATACGACGCCGACATGGCATCAGGGAAGTTCTCCCCCGGGTCGAGGACGACGTGCGGCTGCAGACCGGTGAACTCCGAACGAGCGATCGCCGCGGCAGTGTCATAGCGATCGTTGCCGGCGATCCGCAACGGGAGGAGTTCGCTGACTTCAGCGGCCGGTACCAACGGCCCGGGGACGCCGCCACCACCCCCGGCAGCAGCTCCGAAGACAGCCAAGGCGATGACCGCCAGGAGCGGCGAGAACCACCCCGGCCTGCGCTGATTGACCACGATCCCGCTCCCCGCCTGGCATGGTGCCGACCACCCGTCAGCTGTTCCCCATGCCCCCGCTCCCGCTGCTCAACATATGCGGCTCCGCTGACCCGTGCAACGATCAAGTGCGGAGAGAGATGCGCACGGTCAATGTTGGCCTGCCGTGGACCGGTGGCAGTAGGTCGACGTCGACGGTGAAGCTGAACTTGAGCACGGTCTCGGTGCCGGGGAAGGTGACCGTCGTTGGGGCCACTCGCAGTGCCCGGCCGGTGTCGACGACTGCCAGGTCGCTGGCGTTTTCCGGCTCTCCGAGCACATCCGTGGGTCAGCCACGCCCGGGGAGGTCCGGGCGGTGGCCGCCTCGGTCGAGGAGGCAGAGGGCGATGAGGTTGTCGGTGGAGCGGAACCCGTAGGCCATGCGGGTGAGGAGCCGGAGCTTGGTGTTGACGCTCTCGGTCAGCATCGAGCATCGCGATCGCCTCGTCGCCGCGGTGGGCGAACACGAGCCGGAGCTGCTCCTTGAGCAAGTAGGCGCGGTAGAGCCGGTGGTTGTGGCGGGCGATCCAGGCGAGCTTGGCGGGGCCGCATCAGTGATCACCTCCTTGGCGTCGCGTGCTCGAGACCGTGCGGCTCGCCCGCGCTGGCGGCGCTGCTGCGCAGCACCGGCGTGCCGGCCGTGTCGTGGCTGTGTCCCGCATGAACCCCAACACCACCTCGTCGAGCGACGCCAGGTCGCGCAACGTTTGAGCCGCCACGCTGTCCGTGAGGCTCACCAGGTGGCTACGGCCGACGACCTCTCGCTGCACAACGCCGAGGCGCTCAAGCCGCTCCACATGGCGAGACACCTGCGGATGGCTGACACCCGCACCATCGGCGACCTGGCGCATCGACAGGGGTTGCTCAGTCCGCGCAAGAGGGCCTTGTGCCGGACCGCCCTCCACCGTATCTTCGCCGCAAAGCGAGCGGTGACGAGGGTGGGCAACGTGAAAACCAGGCAAATGGGCAAGCGTGCGGCGTGTGCCGTCATGGCGAC
>JBBQYN010000322.1:0-3140 GCA_038208655.1 Actinomycetales bacterium | reverse complement strand
CGTGGAAATGTGCTGTGCCAAGAGGTCCCCCTACTGCCGTCCGATGCGAATCGCCCCCCTGCGGGAGACGCTCGGTCACCACGATGAAGTGACCTTCTTACGCTAGAACGCAGGTGATGACCGTGGGTGTTCCTGAACATGATCCCCGTGCCGGTCGGCCGGCTCGGAGCGGAACCCGGTAGCCGAGCCAGTACTACTGGGGAATTCCAGCACTCGGCTCGGGCGACCGCACGATCGCCGCCCCGGACCGCCCCGGACCGCCCCCAATCGAGGGTGGCTTATGGTGGACAGAAACGGCCGAGACCTACGGGGGGGGGGAGATCATGGGCAGCACGCATCGCGGCGAGGCCCGCATCATTCCGGTGAGCATTCCCGTCGTCATCGGCGCCGATCGTGACCCCCGCGCCCTGGCCGAGAAACTGCTGCGCGGCGCGCACCTGCTGGTGTTCGGCCCGCTCGGGTGCGGCAAGAGCCTGCTCCTGAACGCGGTCTGCGCGGAACTGCGCGCGGCCGGCACCGAGACCCTGAGCATCCGCGCCACTACGGCTTCCCATGACATTGCCTTCGGTTCCCTCACGAACGGATCCAACCTGGCGCTGGGCCTCGCTTTCTCGGGGTCGACCCCTGTGACGGCCGCCGGTCTGCTCGCGTATGCCCAGCGCAGCACCCGCAGTTCCGTGCCCGTGCTGAGCGTGGACGACGCCCACCTGTTGGACGCTTGCAGCCTCGACTGCCTCTACCGGTTGGCCGAGGGCGGCGCGATCACCCTGCTGATGGCCAGCGCGGTCGTGTCCACCCTCCCCGGCGACGACGTTGACCCGCTGACCGTGCGCCTGCTCGACGAGCTCTGGATCACCGCGACGGCAGAGCGGCTCGACCTGGCGCCCGCATCCGCGGAAGAATCCCGCGCCCTCGTGCGGGAGTTCGAACCCACGGCCACGTTCGACCGTGTCACTCTCGCCCTGCTGCATTCGCGCAGCGGCGGCTCCCGGGTACTGCTGCGCGAACTGACCAGTGAGACCTTGAGGCGCAGCCTGTCGCTGCGCGACGGCCAACCTGTGGTGGAGCACGCCCCGTCCGCACGCATCCTCGATCTGCTGGCACACCACCTGCACGGTCTCACTGACACCCAGCTGGCCACGCTCATCGTGATTGACGACGTCGACGGCACCGGCCCTACCCGCGCCGTCGACATCTGTGGGGCGGTTCAGCTGGGCGATCTGATTCGACGTGGTTTTCTGAGCCAGGCCGCCGGACCGAACGGTCAACTCGAAACACGGGCGATGCTCGCCGATGCGGCCCGGGTTCTCTGCGACCCCGCGGTCGTGCTCCTCCACAGCTAGACCATTATCGTCATCCTGCTCGCCGATCAGGAGCGCGGTTTCTCGCTCACGCCCGCCGAGTGCGCCGCCGTATCCGACAGCTTCACGGCATCCGGTGCCCTGCTCCCCGGAGTGCTCGACACCTGGGGCGCGGACCTCGTGGCGCGGGTGCTGCTCTCGGGCGCCCGGCGCAGCCGCTCCATGGGGCTCACCGAACGGGCACTGGTCTACTCGCGCCTGACCATGCGCCTGCGGCCCCAACTCGCGGCCACCATCGAATACTCCCGTGCGCTGGCCGGAGCCGGGCGGCATGTCGCTGCCCTTGCGGTGCTCACGCCCGCCGAGGACTGCATCGACACCTCCCGCGATGCCGTCACCCTGCTGCGCTGGCGGGTGTCGCTGTCGAAATTCTCACCCATGACAGCGGATGACGCAGCACAGCTGAGCGAGCGGGCCGCGACCTGGGTGCCCGGCGACGAAACCGTGGCCGGCGCCGTGGCGTTCATCGCCCTCACCCAGTCGATGCAGCAGATGCACTGGACCGAAGTCTCAACAGACGGGGAACAGCTCGCCCGTACCGAGGTCTACGACACCGTCTCCCGGGTACGCGCGGCGTGCCTGAGCAGCGTGGGGCACGCCCACGATGGGCGCACCCTGCGGGCGCTGCAGATGCTCGACCTCGCCGGCGTGATCAACGAACAGAACCTGCAGGAACGCGACGAAGACGTGTATTCGCGCGACGGACTCGCCCTCGAGATCTATTACTGCAGCGTGGCTGTACGCTGCATGAGCGGCCAGAGCGTTCACGTCGTGACGGCGCAACTTGACGACTGGATCGACCACTCCATGCGCAGCCGCGACCTCGGTAATCTGGGGCTTCTCGCCTTCGTGGCCGCGGAATTGAGCCATTTTCGTGGCGATGTGGTGGGCACTGACGCCGACATGCGGGTGGCCGCGGCGCACTACACCCGCTCCGACACCCACGACTGGCACCCGTGGATCCAGTGCTTGCACGCCAGTTCGCTGGCCCGCATGGGCATCATGCAGGCGGCCCGCAACACCCGGCACGCGGGCGAACCGGGCGAGTCCGACACGCTGCTGCAGTTCGAGTCCGACCGATTCGACCTGGAATACCTGCTCCATTCCGGCAGTACCGACCGAGCTCGCCGATTGGCGACGCAACTGCACGACACTGCCGAAGCCACGAGCCCCCTGATGCGTGCCTGGCTGCTGGACATTTTGGTGCAGTTGGGGGAACCGGCGGTCAACGTGCTGGAAATTCTGGACCGCACCGCGGCGTCGTCGGACGCTCCCCTGGTGCACCTCATCGCGCAGCGCACCCGAGCGGTCGCCGAAGAGGACGCACCGGGCCTGGACCGTGTCGCCGAGCTGTTCGCCGAACTCGGCGCGTTCGGCAGCGCCATGACCGCCAGCGACGACGCGGCCGAGCTGCACGAGCAACACGGTGAGTCGATCGCGGCCGCGTCAAGCCGCCGCAGCACCGACCGGTACCTGCACGCCAGCGGAGCACGAGGCGACGGCGGGGCACCGGGCGCGCCAGCAGCGCCGACAGCGCCGGGCCTGCACCTGCTCACCGACCGGGAACGGGAAATCACCGAATTGGCCACGGAAGGCCTGAGCAACCGGGCCATCGCCGAACGGCTGTTCCTGTCGGTACGCACCGTGGAATCGCACCTATACCAGGCTCGCACCAAGACCGGCCAGAACGCCCGCAACGTCGAGTGACGGGGCTATTCGGGCGTTTTCGACCGTGGCACACGAACCCGCTGGGAGTGCACTGACCGCAGATCCACGATC
>JBBQYN010000321.1:0-3161 GCA_038208655.1 Actinomycetales bacterium | reverse complement strand
GGGATCGGCGGTGCTGGCATCGGGCGTCTCGGCGGAGCTGCAGCCGGCGAGCGCGAGGCTGAGCCCCACGACGGCCACGAGCGTGGGCAGCTTCCAGACACGGGGGGACAGGGCGGGTGAGGTCACGGGAGTCTTTTCTTCTGCGAGTCGATCGGGCCGGGTGCGGATCTCGGGTGGGCGCGCAAAACAGGTGCCACCGGCTCTAGCCTGTCACGCCGAGGCTATGAACGGGCTGAAGGCTGCGGGGCAGCGTCAGTCGTCGGCGCCGCGGGCGGCGAGGGCTTCGCCGAGCGCGTCGGCGGCGTAGAGGGATCGCACGATCACCGGCACTGCCAGGGCCCGTAACGAGCCCACCGTGCCGCGGGCCTTGCGGGCCTCGAGCACCTCCACGACGATGCCGGTGACCAGCGGTATGCACCGAATGGTCAGCGCCACGAGCAGGCCCACCCGTTCGGCATCGATCCACCGGGCGAATGGCCGCAGCAGCGTTTGGAAGGCTTCGAGCACGGCGGTGACCGTGGTGGTCAGGGTGAACAGCGCAGCCAAGGCGACCGCCACGAGCAGGCGTCCCGCCATGAGGCTGGCGACCAGCCAGCCCGCCAGCAGTGCCTGAATCGGGATGGCGAGTAGCAGCATCCACAGCACCGGGTAGATCTGGCGAACGGATGCCCGCAGCGGCACCCGGGCCACCAGGAACAGGGCCAGTACCGCGACCAGCGCCCCCGCGAGCTGCACGGGATCACGCATCAGCGTGAGCAGTGCCACCACAGCGGAGAGCAGAAAGAGTTTCAGCAGCGTGGGCGCCCGGTGGATGAGCGAGGTGCCGGGGCTGTAGAGCCCGATCACACCGGCCCGGCCAGCAGCGATTCGTAGGCCTGCAGGGCGTGTTCCGGGCTGCCGTCGGCCGCGACCTGGCCGTCGTTGATCACGATGACCCGGTCGAAATCAGCCAGCAGTTCCAGCTGGTGGGTCACCACGATGAGTTGCTGGCTGAGCGTGGCGAGCAGCTCCGTGATACGTCGGGTGTTGCGGGCGTCGAGCAGCGTGGTGGGTTCGTCGGCGATCACGATGGCCGGCTCGGCCACGAGCACCGCTGCGAGGGCCAACAGTTGCTTCTGCCCCCCGGAGAGCCGGTGCGCTGCCCGGTCGGCGAGGCCGTCGAGTCCGAAACGCTGCAGGGTCGCCGTGGTGCGTTCGCTGATCTCGGCCGGGCTCAGTCCGCGCCGGCGCAGCGTGAACGCGACGTCCTCCGCGACGGTCGGCATCACGATCTGGTTATCGGGGTTGGTGAAAACAAACCCCACCCGGCGACGCACCTCGCGGGCCTTCTTTTTCACGTCGAGGCCGTCGACGGTGATGGTGCCGCTCGTGGGCGTCACCAGGCCGTTGATCAGGCGCACCAGCGTGGACTTGCCCGAGCCGTTGGCCCCGACGATGCCGATGCGACGTTCGGTGAGGCTGAGCGTCACGTCGCGGAGCACCGGAGTGTCATGGCCGTCGAAGCGGTGCCAGACCTGGTCGAAGTCGATACGGCTCACCGGCGCTGGAGCCCCGGGTAGGCCCGGTGCACCTGGCCGGCCACGAGTACCGTCACGATGACTTTGAGCAGGTCGCCGGGCAAAAACTTGACGCTGTCCAGCGCCGCCACCCAGAGGGGCAGGCCCAAATTGAGCGCGGTCACGGGAACACCGATCAGGTAGATCACCACAATGCCGCCGAACGCGGTGGCGGCGAGCGCGGGCCAGAACCGGTAGCGCGGCAGCAGGCGGGCGGTCAGGTAGCCCAGAACGAGGGCGCTGAGCAGCCAGCCGTACAGATAGCCGGCGGCCGGTGAGGTGGTGAACCAGACCAGTCCGCCGCGACCGCCCGACAGCAACGGCAGCCCGGCCGCGGTGAGGGCGAGAAACAGCAGCACGGCGAAGAAACCCTTGCGGGCGCCGAGGATCACGCCGGCGAACAATACGCCGAGGGACTGGAATGTGATCGGCACGGCCACGGCGCCGACGGCGAGCGCACCGGGCAGGCCGAGGGCGGCGATCAACGCCGCGAAGATGGCGATCTGGGCCAGGTCCCGCGCGGCCAGTCGCGGCCGGGTGGTGTGCGTGTCACGGACAGGGGCTGGCTGGGTGTGCTGAGTCATAAATCCCAATCTAGATTTGCCGGCCTGTACCCCGCCGAATAATTGCTACAACAAAAACCACAAATCTCTATATGATGCTGTGCGACAGGCGCTTTTGTGTCGCGCCGGCGCACCGCATCCGTGTCGGATGCTTCGATGAAGGGGTACAGACCATGAGCTTTTTCAGCTTCCTCCTCCTGGGCCTGCTGGCCGGAGCCATCGCCAAACTGATTCTTCCCGGAAAACAGGGCGGTGGCTGGTTCATCACGCTGCTGCTGGGTGTGGTGGGTGCTCTGATCGGCGGGTTCCTCGCCAGCCTGCTGCTTGGTGCGAACCTCGGTGAATTCTTCGACCTGCGCACCTGGGTCATCGCGATCGCCGGATCGATCGTGGTCCTGCTGGTTTATGGTGCGGTGACGAGCCGTCAGAAGGCCTGACCGCTGCCGGCCGGTCCGGCCGCCAGCGCATCGGCGGCTCGCACGAGCGCTAGGTGGGAGAGCGCCTGCGGGGTGTTCCCCATCTGGTGCCCGGTCGTCACGTCGTACTCCTCCGAGATCAGGCCGAGGTCGGTGGCGCACCCCATCAGCCGGCGCATGAGAGCGTCGGCGTCGCGCCGGCGTTTCGACAGCGCATACTGCTCGACGAGCCAGAACGAGCAGGCCAGAAACGGATGCTCACCCGGCGTCAGACCATCAACGCCCGCCCGGTCGGCGCCCGATGGGTCGTGCGCGATCGCGTCCGCGTCGTCAAGAGTGTCGGCGTCCGTGCGGTAACGCAGCAGCAATCCTGAGCGCAGCAGACGGGACTCGAGTTCGGCGACGGTGGCCAGCATGCGCGGGTCGGTGGGGGAGCAGAACCCGACCTGCGGCAGCACCAGCAGGGCGGCGTCCACCTCGGTGCCGCCAAAGGTCTGCGTGAAGAAACCTCGCGCGTGCACACCGTGCTGGTCGATGTCCCGCCGGATCTCATCGCGCAGCGTTCGCCAATGCTCAAGAGGTCCAGGCAGGCCGAACTCGGTGATGCCGCGCACTGCTCGGTCGAA
>JBBQYN010000320.1:0-3162 GCA_038208655.1 Actinomycetales bacterium | reverse complement strand
GTGGAAAAACAGCGGCGGCAAGATCACCGTGGCCACCACATCCGCCCAGTAGAAGAAATAGTCGGTCTGTGTGAATTCACCCGTGTAGGTGAATGCGAAGACACCAAAAAACGCCGCCGTCAGCCAGAAGAAGTGCATCGTGGCCGAGTCGGCCGGACGGCGAAGGCGCACGGACGTTCCCACCAGGAGTCCGAAAATCCCGACCGCCGCGAGCAGATAGTACAGAACAAATTCAGGCCCGGGAGCGCGAGCCAGCTCAAGCGTCAACAGGGTATCGGCGGAGTCGCGCTGCACGGTGTAGGTCACCACCTGCCCCGGCGCCACGTTCGTGAGCCGCGCGGCGACATCCTCCGGGGTCATCACCGCGTCGTTGCCAATGGCCTGCAACATGTCACCCCGGCGCAGGCCTGCATCGGCGGCGGTCGATCCGGCGCTGACCTCCAACGCTCTGAGGTCCGCACCCCAGAAGACGCCGTCATCCACCGCTGCCCGATCCTGCCATTTTTTGACGACGACGAGGTTCACGAAGGCCAACGCGATCAACCCAGCCGCGACAGCTACGGGAACGACGACCCGGATGATGGGATGGGCTGGACGGGTGGGACTCAACATCGGTGCGACGGAGGGAGCAAGGGGTGTGCCCGGGCAATAAGTGACGTAGCCAAGCACTTTGCCAAGCAGTATCCAACGAATTGGATCGTATCAGAACCTGACTTGGACGCCGCCAAGAACCCGGCGAGGTGCGCGGACGGTCAGCAGTTCGTCGTAGAACGAGCCGGCGAATGCGCCGCCGTTGGCTGGATCCCGGAAGAGGTTGCTCATGGCGACGAGCACTTCGATTTTTCCACCGGCGATCGGTTGGAACGGCAGGGCCTGTCGCAGTTGCACGTCGAATCGACCGTCGAACATCGGCGCGAGTCCGAGTGAGTCCGCACGGGTGAAGGCGCTGTTGACGCGATAGGCCACAAAGATCGTTGTCTGGGTTTCCGGAATGCGGGCGTCCAACGTGCTCGTCAAATCGTGCAGCCGCTCGTGGTGCGGTCGCAGGGCTGACGGCATCACCGCGGCGATGGCGAGCGCCTGTGGCCCGTACCGCCAGGTGGCCTGGCTCAGGGAATAGTCGACCGAAGCCTTGACTCGTGAGGTGAACCACCCTGACGCGCGGAGGCTCACGCCCTGCAGCGTCACATCCCCGGCGCTGGCCACGTAGTAGTGGCCGACGTCGCGGCCTGCATCGAGACCAAAGAGTGTGGTCAGTTGATTGCGGGTGTATTCGTGGAACCACCGCGCCGCGAGCGTGCGCGACTGTCCGATGGCGCCCCACTCACGTTCCGCGCCGACTTCGTAGCGTTGCACACGTTCCGGTGTCAACGCGGCCCCGCTGACCAGTGAGGCGAACGTGCGATCGGGCGGCAGCCACGGTCCCGATGCGGGCGGTGGCAGGAACGCATCCACTCCCGGAGCGATCACCGCGCTGGAGGCCGAGGCGGTCACGAAGGTGCGTGTCCAGACGCCCACACGCACACCGATACGGGGGCTCAGGAAATTGCGCCCGGTGACGTAGTCGTAGCGATCGGCACGCACGCCGTAGTCAAACTCGAAGCCGGGACTGACGCGCCACCGATCAAATCCGTAGAGACTCGCGACGGTGCGCGTCCCTTCACTGGACTTCAGAATAGCCGCACTTGACGAGTCCGCGAACCGCTGAGCGCCGTACGACATTCCCGCTCTGAACGCATGGTTCTGCACGTCCCGGGCTTCGTATTCCCCGAGGGCCACCCATGAGGCAAGACCGCCCGTGGATAACGCACCGCGCAACCGCCAGTCACCATGGGTTCCGACCGGTGCACCGACCGACAGATACGCCACGCCCCTGGGCAGTTGTGCGTCCCACGCCGCTGCGTGGAACGCCGACGTCGTGAGCATGTTGACCTGACCGGAGAAATCGGTGTCGGCAAAGAAGCTCGCCGCCGCCCGCGCCGATTCGGTCACGGCCCTGTCGAGAAATGACGGCAGATAGCGGAAGTCGGGTTCCGCGTGACGGGATCCGGCCGGGTCCACGCCGTCGCGCAGGACCGTGCGAGGCAGATGCCTGAGATACCACGCCTGGAGACTGTCGGCCTTGCCAGCCGGGCGTGCCACTGATTCAACGGGCAGCGGATCTGCCGAGGCGGCTCCGATGCCGGTGCCCGCAAGGAGCAGCTTCCGGTCGGGCAGCCCCAACTGCCTGGTAATGGTGATGTTGCGCTCGATCTGGGCAGCGGCGCGAATCCGGACCGGCTCGCGATACGGCGAGACATATCCATCCCGTGAGGCGCGCAGAATGTAGTCGCCGGGCACCAGGTTCAACTGAAACTGACCGAAGGTGTCGGTCTTGGCCATTTCCTGCGTGGTGCCAATGGCCGTGACTGCGACACCGGGCACCACTTGGCCACGGTCGTCCCTGACATGGCCCACGACTCTGCCGGATCGCATGGAGGCTTCAAGGGTGACCGACACAGGAGTCCGGGACGCCACCGACTGTGCCGACACTTGCGCCACACCAAACGTCGACGACAACGCGGTGAACGAGGCGATCACTCTCGCGGCTGAACCGGGCATGCGGCCTCCCACGTCCTGGGAAAAAGGCGGGCTGACTGAAGGAAACGTCCGAGACCAATCGTAGGTCACTGTCCGGGCCAAGTCAAACCGGAATCCTCACTCATTCCGGGGGGTTTTGGGGTAATTTTCTCCAGTGCGCATAGCCTCCATTCACGGCCGTCAGATTCTTGATTCCCGGGGCAATCCCACCGTTGAAGTTGACGTCGTTCTCGATACGGGCGCACGGGGTCGTGCTGCAGTGCCGTCCGGGGCCTCGACCGGGAGCCGTGAGGCGCTTGAACTACGGGACGGCGACAAGGGGCGCTACCTCGGCAAAGGCGTGTTGACCGCTGTCGGACACGTCAACAACGAGATTGCCTCAGCGCTTCGCGGTGAAGCGCCGGACCAGCGCGCGATTGACGGCCAACTGCTGGCCCTTGATGGAACGCCGAACAAGGCCACGCTGGGCGCCAACGCCATCCTCGGTGTGTCCATGGCCGTCGCTCACGCCGCCCCAGCCGGCCACCAGGTGCCGCTGTATCAGCACCTGGTCTCATTGCTCGATGGGCCGGATGACGGCGC
>JBBQYN010000319.1:0-3163 GCA_038208655.1 Actinomycetales bacterium | reverse complement strand
AGCCGCCACCGTCCTGCTGCTCGGTGGCTGCGCGGCGGCGACCTCAACTAACGCCGCTACTGAGGCCGCCACCGATGCCGACGCTGCGGCGGCCGCAGAGGCCCCGGCCGGCGCCGGCTACCCGCTCACCCTGATGAACTGCGGCACCGAGGTCGTCGTTCCGGCCGCACCCGAGCGCGTCGTCACCATCAAAAGCTCCACGACCGAGCTGATGCTCGCCCTCGGCCTCGGCGACCACCTCGTCGGGTCGGCGTTCCTCGACGGGCCACTCCCGTACTCCCTTGCCGAAGCCGGCACCGATCTCACGGTGATCAGCGATTTCCTGCCCGGCCCCGAGGCCACGCTGGCCCTCACCCCCGACTTCATCTACGGCGGCTGGGAGTCGAACTTCTCGGCCGACGGTGCCGGCGAACGCAGCACGCTCCAGGCGCTGGGCGTCGGCAGCTACGTCTCCCCGGCCGCCTGCAAGGGCGACTACATGCCCGACCCGCTCACCTTCGACACGGTGTTCGCCGAGATCACCGAGGCCGGCGCCATTTTCGGGGCCACGGATGCCGCGGCCACGCTGGTCAGCACCCTCGAGTCCGATCTGGCCGCCCTTGAGCCGGTCAGCGACACCGAGACCACCGCGCTCTGGTACTCGAGCGGCACCACCACCCCATATGTCGGTGCGGGCATAGGTTCCCCGGCCATGATCATGCAGGCCGCCGGCCTGACGAACATATTCCAAGATGTGCATGACACCTGGAGTTCGGTGGGATGGGAGTCCGTCATCGAGGCAAACCCCGACGTGATCGTGCTCGTCGACGCCACATGGAACACCGCGGCCGACAAGATCGCGACGCTGGAAACGAGCGCCGCTACCCGGGAGCTCGACGCGGTCGTCAATGGGCGCTACATCGTCTTGCCGTTCGCCTCAACCGAGGCCGGCATCCGCAACGTTGAAGCGGCCGCCTCGACCATCGACCAGCTGGCCGCCCTCGACCTCGAGTAGGCCCGATGACGCAGCTGAACCTCCGGCCCGGGGCCCCGCCCGCGCGCCGCACCGAGCGCCCACCGCGCACCGGCGGGCCCGCACCGCGCGCCCGGTACCTGGGCTGGCTCACCCTGGCCGGCGTCACGCTGCTGCTGATCATGGCCGTCGCCGTGACCATCGGCCCGGCCGATGTGAGCCTACGGCAGGTGACGGGCAGCGTGCTCGGGCACCTGGGCGTCGGCCAATTGGGAGTCGGGCAGCCGGGTGCCGTGCCGCCGCTGATCGATTCGATCGTGTGGGAGCTGCGGCTTCCGCGCGTGCTCACCGCGGCCATCGTGGGCGCTGGCCTCGCCATCAGCGGGGCCGTGATGCAGAGCGTCACCCGTAACCCGCTGGCCGACCCGTACCTGCTCGGACTCTCCAGTGGCGCTTCGCTCGGCGCCGTGTGCGTGGTCATTCTCGGTGCCAGCTTCGCGTTGCCTGCCGCAGCATTCGCCGGAGCGCTGCTCGCCCTGGTCGCCACGCTGAGCATCGCCCGTGTCGGCGGCTCCATCACCCCGGCCCGCGCGGTGCTGTCGGGCCTGGCGATCGCCCAGCTCGCCGGGGCGGGCACGTCATTCGTCATTTTTTGGTCCGCCAAGGGCGACTCGTACCGGGAGATTCTCAACTGGCTGCTCGGCAGCGTCGCGGGCGCCACCTGGCAGAGCGTGGCCATATCGGGCACCGCGCTGCTGCTGGTCGGCACCGGTGTCGTGCTCTCGGCGACCCGGCTGGACGCGTTCACGTTCGGCGACACCTCGGCGGCGAGCCTCGGCATCAACGTGAACGCCACCCGGTGGGGCCTGCTCACCGCCGTGGCGCTGCTGACCGGGGCGATGGTCGCCGTCAGCGGTGCCATCGGCTTTGTGGGCCTGATTCTTCCGCACCTGGTGCGCGGGCTGAGCGGTCCGGGCCACCGCCGGCTGCTGCCCCTGGTCGCCGTCTGCGGCGCCCTGTTCCTGGTCGTCGCCGACACCCTCGCCCGCACCGTCTTCGACCCGCGGGAGTTGCCCGTGGGCATTATCACCGCGTTCATCGGCGTGCCCGTCTTCATCCTGCTGATCAAGAGAAAGAAGTCCGGCTTATGGGCCTGAACCTCACCGGCCGCGCCACCGCCCGACCGCCGAGCTCCTCGACTGAGACAGATCATGCCGCATCCGCTCGTGCGGCCACTCTCCCGCACGCCGCATCGGCGGCGTCCTCACCCTCGACGGGGGCGGCGGCCGTGACCATCACCGACGTGTCCTTCTCCATCGACGACACGGTCATTCTGCAGTCGATCACGGCGTCCGCTGCGGCCGGCACCGTGACCGGCCTGCTGGGCCCGAACGGCGCGGGCAAGTCCACCCTGCTGCGGCTGATCGGCGGCATAGAGACGCCGAGCTCGGGAACGGTCGCCCTCGACGGGACCACGATTGCGTCCCTGCCCCGCCGGGAGGCGGCCCGGCGCATCGCCCTGCTGGAGCAGAACACCGCGCCCAGCGTGGACCTCTCGGTGGAGGAGGTGGTGCTGCTCGGCCGAATTCCGCACCGCACCCGGTTGCTGGGCAGCTTCGGCGGCGACGACGATCGCGCGGTCGCCGCCGACGCCCTGGCCGCGGTCGGGGCGCGCGAGCTGAGCGATCGGTCGTGGCACACCCTGAGCGGTGGCCAGCAACAGCGCGTGCAGATCGCCCGGGCGCTGGCCCAACGGCCCAGCCTTCTGTTGCTCGACGAACCCACCAACCACCTCGACGTGAGCGCGCAGCTCTCCCTGCTTGAGCAGGTGCGCGGCCTGGGCATCACGTCGATCATGGCCCTGCACGACCTCAATCTCGCCGCGGGGTTCTGCGACCAGATCCTGCTGTTGCAAAACGGCCGGCTGGTGGCCGCGGGCACCCCGGCCGAGGTGCTCGTGCCCGAGATCATCGGTGAGGTGTACGGCGTAACCTGCGACATCCTGAAACACCCCCGTGACGGGTACCCGGTGATCGTGTTCTCCTCCGGGCCCGCCGCCGCGCGTGCGGGGTCGCCGTCGTGAAGGTCACGGTCCTCGCCGGCGGGGTGGGCGGTGCCCGCTTCACCCGCGGACTGCTGGCCGAACTCGCGGCGACCCGGCCCGAGGCATCCGTCACCGTGGTCGTGAACACCGGCGACGACATGTGGCTC
>JBBQYN010000318.1:0-3175 GCA_038208655.1 Actinomycetales bacterium | reverse complement strand
TGACCGGCTCCAGCAGGACGGGCTTTGCACGCTTCGCCGCATCCTTGAACGCCATCGAACCGGCAATCTTGAACGCCATCTCGTTCGAGTCGACGTCGTGGTACGACCCGTCGTACAACTCGATACCCACATCGTCGATCGGGAAACCGGCGAGCACGCCCGTGGTCAGTGCTTCCCTGATGCCCTCGTCGATCGGCTTGATGAATTCCTTGGGAATCGAGCCGCCAACGATCACGTTCTTGAACTCGTAGCCTTCGCCAGGCTTGCGCGGCACCAGATGAATCTTCGCGTGGCCGTACTGCCCGCGTCCGCCCGTCTGCCGCACATAGCGGCCTTCGCCGTCAGCGGCCAGCGTCAGCGTTTCCTTGTAGGCGACCTGCGGCCGACCCACGTTCGCCTCGACGTTGAACTCCCGCTTCAAGCGGTCGACGATGATCTCGAGGTGCAGTTCGCCCATCCCGCGGATGATTGTCTGCCCCGTCTGCTGGTCTGAGTTGACCCGGAACGTCGGGTCTTCGGCCATCAGTTTGGCGAGCCCCTGGCCGAGCTTCTCCTGATCGGTCTTCGTCTTCGGCTCGATCGCCAGCGAGATGACCGGTTCGGGGAAGTCCATCGACTCGAGCACGACCGGGTGCCGGTCGTCACAGATTGTGTCGCCCGTCATCACGCTCTTCAGCCCAACGGCCGCCGCGATGTCGCCGGCGTACACTTCCTTGATCTCTTCACGCTTGTTGGCGTGCATCTTCAGCAGGCGACCCACGCGCTCGGTCTTGCCCTTCGTCGAGTTGAAGACCGACGAGCCCGACTGCATCACCCCCGAGTACACCCGGATGAAGGTCAGCTGACCGACGAACGGGTCAGTCATGATCTTGAAGGCCAGGGCGCTGAACGGGGCGCTATCGTCAGAGGGACGCTCGATCGTCTCGCCCTCATGCTCCGGGTCGAGGCCGCGAATCGCCGGCACGTCAATCGGCGACGGCAGGAAGTCGACCACGGCGTCGAGCAGCGGCTGTACGCCCTTGTTCTTGAATGCCGATCCGCACAGGACGGGAACGAACGGCGGCTCAGCCGGACCGTCCTTCTTCGTGTGCACCGAACTGTTGGTGCGCGAACGCAGCGTCTTGCGAATCTCGGCTTCGGTGATCTCTTCACCCGCGAGGTACTTCTCGAGCAGGGCGTCGTCGGCCTCGCTCACCTTCTCGAGCAACTGCTCACGGTAGTGCAGCGCAAGGTCGAGCATGTCGGCCGGAATCTCCTCGACGAGGAAATCGGCACCCATCGTCTCGTCGCGGTACAACAGCGCCTTCATGCGGATCAGGTCGACCACACCGAGGAACTTGTCCTCGCTGCCGATCGGCAACTGCAGTACACAGGGGTTGCCCTGAAGGCGGGTCTTGATCTGCTCGACCGTACGCTCGAAGTTCGCGCCGATCCGGTCCATCTTGTTCACGAAGCAGATGCGCGGCACGCGGTACTTGTCCGCCTGGCGCCACACCGTCTCGGACTGCGGCTCGACACCGGCCACCGAGTCGAACACCGCCACCGCGCCGTCGAGCACGCGCAACGACCGCTCGACTTCGGCCGTGAAGTCGACGTGGCCCGGCGTATCGATGATGTTGATGCGGTGCTCACGCCAGAAGCACGTCGTTGCCGCAGACGTGATGGTGATGCCCCGCTCCTGCTCCTGCTCCATCCAGTCCATCGTCGCCGTGCCTTCGTGCACTTCGCCGATCTTGTAGGTGATGCCGGTGTAGAAGAGGATGCGCTCGGTCGTCGTCGTCTTGCCGGCGTCGATGTGCGCCATGATGCCGATATTGCGCGTGCGACCGAGTGATACCTGACGAGCCATGATGCCGTTGCTTTCCTTGCGTCCCTGAAAAACGAAGCCCCGCGGAGCCCTGAACCCTACCAGCGATAGTGCGCGAAGGCCTTGTTGGCCTCGGCCATGCGGTGCGTGTCTTCACGCTTCTTCACCGCACCACCGCGCATGTTCGACGCATCCAGCAATTCATTGGCCAGGCGCTCTTCCATGGTCTTGCCGTCGCCGCGGGTCCTGGCGTAACTGACCAGCCAGCGAATCGCGAGCGACAGCCGACGGTTCTGACCGACCTCGATCGGCACCTGATAGTTCGAGCCGCCAACGCGGCGCGACTTGACCTCGAGCGCCGGCTTGGCGTTGTCGACGGCCTTCTTGAAGACCTTGAGGGGCTCCTCGCCGGTCTTCTCCTGAATCATCTCGAAGCTCTTGTACAGGATGCGCTCGGCAGTGCTGCGCTTGCCGTCACTCATCACCGATCCGATGAACTTCGTCACCAGCCCGCTGTTGTAAATCGGGTCTGGCACCACTTCACGCTTGGCAACTACTCGTCTGCGGGGCATATCTCAACTCGTGTCGTTCGATGGTTCAGACTAGGCCTTCGACTTCGGCCGCTTCGCGCCGTACTTCGACCGACCCTGACGACGGTTCGCCACCCCGGTCGCATCGAGCGTGCCGCGCACCACGTGGTAACGCACACCCGGCAGGTCCTTCACTCGACCGCCGCGCACCAGCACCAGCGAGTGCTCCTGCAGGTTGTGGCCCACGCCCGGAATGTACGTCGTTACCTCAATCTGGTTGGTCAAGCGCACACGAGCCACCTTGCGCAGCGCCGAATTCGGCTTCTTCGGCGTCTGCGTGAACACCCGCACGCACACGCCGCGCTTCTGCGGGCTCTCCTGCAACGCAGGGCTCTTCGTCTTGACGTTGACCTTCTCTCGGCCCTTCCGTACGAGTTGGCTGATCGTCGGCACAGTGTCTCCACCTGCACGCGGCGGACAGCTTGCGCTGCCGACACGCGTCTAAGGGCTGCGCCAGGCGCGGCCCCATCAAACAGTCCACAGCGGCCTCGCGGCGCGCCATGGCGGCTCGGGCCTGAAGACCGCTCACGCAGCCTGGCACCCGACCCTCATTACCCTACGTCTCGAAGCTGTCTCTCGCGGGAGCCTGGAGCCCGCCGCTCAGATGTGCCCGCCAATCCCCGCCTGTCCCCGTGTGGGGGCGGCGTTAGAGGATCCGGGCCGCACTTCGTGTGGCATTCGTAGTCAGATAGGGTGTCCTGACTACGACAGAACCTTGCGACTTTAGCACGACCCGGAGACCGGGTGCAAGTGCTGGTCTGATGTCGGCCCCCTGACG
>JBBQYN010000317.1:0-3177 GCA_038208655.1 Actinomycetales bacterium | reverse complement strand
GAGCAGAATGATCACACCGAAGGTCAGCGGCATCAGCTTGGCCATGTCGACGGGGCCCGGGTCGGGGCGTTTGAACAGCTTCGCGAAGAAGCGACGGATGCCCTCCCACAGTGCTCCGGCGACGTGGCCGCCGTCCAGCGGCAGCAGTGGAACCAGGTTGAACACGAACAAAGCCACGTTCACCGAGGCGAGGATGCTCAGCATGCTGGAGACCTTGTCGGCGACGGGGATGGTGTCAAGGCTCGCGATCTCGCCGGCGACCCGGCCCACGCCCACCACACTGAGCGGACCGTTCGGGTCACGCTCCCCCGAGCCGAACGCGGCCGTGGCCACGTCAACGAGGCGCTGGGGCAGGTTGATGATGATGTTCGCGGTGCTGGAGATCGTGGTTCCCACGGCGGGCAGCACGGCGGAGGCCGGTTGCGGCACCATCTCGCCGGCCGGGCCGATGCCGACGAAACCGACCTGCTCGGTGATCGGAGCGCCACTGGAATCCTCGGCGATTTGGCCGGTGTCGGTGAGCACGTAGCGTTCGGTGAGTTTCGGGGTGAGGCTCAGGGTTTCCTCGGCACCGTTCCGGTCCACGACCACGCTGAGGGTCCGTCCGGCGGCGTCACGGATGGTGTCGGTGGACTGCTGCCAGCTCTCCACGGGCACCGAGTTGATGCTGACCAGCCGGTCGCCGGGCAGCAGGCCGGCGGCCGCGCCGGGCGAGAGCTCGTCGGTGGGTTCACAGGTCTGCCGGTCGCTGGATGCCGGCAGCACGCACTCGGACACGCTGCCGAGGGTGGTGCTGGACTGCGGGGCGCCGAACCCCATCAGCACGACCGCGAACAGCACGATGGCGATGAGCAGGTTCATGGCGGGACCGCCGAGCATCACGATGATGCGCTTATAGATGGGGAGTTGGTAGAAGGCGCGGTGCTCTTCGCCCTCGCCGATGGTTTCGGCGCTGGCCTGCCGGGCATCGTCGACCATGGTCGCCATGGCGCCCTGCTTCTTCGCCGGTTCGCCCTCCTGCACCATCTGGTCGAAGAACCCGGTGCTCGCCGCCCGCACGGCCTCGCCCTTCTTGGGCGGGAACATTCCGATCATGGCGATATAGCCGCCCAGGGGAATGGCTTTCACGCCGTACTCTGTCTCACCCTTGGTCCTGGACCAGATGGTGGGGCCGAAGCCGATCATGTACTGGGTGACTTTGACCCCGAACAGTTTCGCGGGCACCAGGTGGCCTACCTCGTGCAGGCCAATCGACACGGCGAGGCCCACGACGACGACGAGCACGCCCAGGATGAATAACAGCACGGATTCCACAGCTGTAGAGTAACCGTCCCAAGCTGCAAAGCGGCTGGTCATTGCCGGGCAGGCAATCTGGCGGGCGTCTGTGGTTTGCTTGAACGTAACCATTCGAGGAGCTCCCCCTGACTGACACCTTTCCCTCCCGCCCGATCGGCGCCGTCTTAGCCGACCGTTTTCGACTGGACCGTCTGATCGGCACCGGCGGCATGGCATCCGTCTATGAAGCAACGGATGTCGTGCTCGGCCGCACCGTGGCCGTGAAACTCTTTCGCAACGACAGCCTGGACGGGTCCGGCCCGGAACGGCAAAGCGGCGAGATCGCGCTGCTGGCCAGCCTGAACCATTTCGCCCTGGTCACCCTCTTCGACGCAGGCACCGCCGACATCGGCGGGGCTCAGCGCACGTTCATCGTGATGGAGTATGTCGATGGTTCGGACCTGCGCAGCCGTATGCTCGCCGAGCCTGCGCTGGAACCGGCCGACATCGCCCGGATGGGCGCCGACTTGGCCGAGGCGTTGCACTACGTGCACGCGAAGGGCATCATTCACCGCGACATCAAACCGGCCAACGTGCTGCTCGGCGCGAGCGGGTTCCCGGGCCGCAGCATGCACGCCAAACTCGCCGATTTCGGCATCGCCCGGCTGCTCGATGAGACCCGCCTCACCGCGACCGGCACGCTGCTCGGCACGGCAAGTTACCTCAGCCCCGAGCAGGCCCTCGGCAGTGGGCTGGGGCCGGCCACCGACATCTACTCGCTGGGCCTGGTGCTGCTGGAATGCGTCAGCGGTGAACGGGCCTACCCGGGCACCGCGGTCGAATCGGCCATGGCCCGGCTACAACGCCAGCCGCGGGTGCCGGCAACGCTGGGGGCGGACTGGGCGACGCTGCTCACGGCGATGACCAGCCGCGAGCCCGACGACCGACCAACCGCTGCCGAAGCCGCCGACGTGTTGCGCGGCCTCGAAGCCCCCGACACGCTCGCGCGCACCGTCACGGCCACTCCCCCGAACGAAATGCCCACCGTGCGACTCGACCAGGTGGCCACGCAGGCGCTGCCTGCCGGCGCACTCGACGACGATGCGGCCACACGACTGCTGCCGGCGAGCCCGCCGACCGCCGCTACGGTGCTGACCCCGGTCGCCGCCGCACAGCCCGACGCACCACGCCCGACCCGGCCGATGCTCGGCACACCGCGCACGGCCACCGCGCCCGACGAGGCCACCACGGCCCGGCGCCGCAAGAAGGCTGTGATCGGGTCCATCGTGGTGGCCCTGGTTATGCTCGGCGCCCTCGTGGCGCTGTTCCTGGCCACCCTCACCGTGGAACCCTCTCCCACTCCGCCCAACTATCCCGCCGTCGAGGGTCCACTCGGCAGCAGTCTGCAGCAACTTCAGGAAAGCGTGAACCCGTGAGCCGTCTCGAGAAGACCCGACGCGGCCTGCGCGGCCGCCTGATGCTGGGCGCCGTGACCGTGGCCGTGGCCGTCGGCGTGCTGAGCGCCTGCTCGGCCACGCCGGTGTCGGTGCAGGCCGCGACTGCGTCGAGCCTGCAGGCCAGCGTGCTCGACGTCAGCAGCGCCGCGGCCAGCGGCGACTTCGAGACCGCGCTCGGCCTGCTCACCGCGGTCGAAGCCGACCTGCGCACCGCGGCCGCCGCCGGGCAGGTGTCACCGGAACGGTCCGCACAGATTCAGTCGGCCATCAGCGCCGTGAACTCCGACCTCCTCGCCGCGATAGCGGATGCCGAACCCGAGCCGGCCCCGCAACCCACCGCCACACGCACCCCGTCCCCCACGCCGGAGCGCAGCGAAACCCCGTCGCCCACCCCCACGCCGACTCCCACAGAGGACGACGACAAATCCCCCGGCAACAGCGACAA
>JBBQYN010000316.1:0-3182 GCA_038208655.1 Actinomycetales bacterium | reverse complement strand
CACTGTCGGCATGGCCGCTCACGAGGTCGTCGTGGTAGTGGTTCACGCCGAGGAAGTCGATTGGGGCGCTGATGATGTCGAGGTCGCCGGGCACAATGACGTCGCCGAGGCCCAACGGGGCCAGATCGGCGAGGGTGTCGTCGGGGTAGGCGCCGCGCAGAATCGGGTCGAGAAAGATGCGGTTGGCCAGGGAGTCCAGGCGGCGGGCGGCCTCCACGTCGACGGGGTCGGCCGGGTCGCGCGGCACGGCGTTGGTGAGGTTGAGGGTGATGCCGATCTGCGGAGCGCCGAGGTCGCGCAGCGCCGTGACGGCGAGGCCGTGGGCGAGATGCTGGTGGTGCACGGCGGCGACGGCGGCACGGGGCTCTTGGCGGCCGGGAGCGTGCACCCCCGAGGCATAACCCAGCAGGGAGGAGCAGAACGGTTCGTTGAACGTCGTCCAGTGGGTGACCCGGTCGCCAAGCGCGGCGTAGACATCCGTCGCATAATCGGCGAACCGGAACGCGGTGTCGCGGTTGGCCCAACCGCCGGTCTCTTCGAGGGCCTGCGGCAGGTCCCAGTGGTAGAGAGTGAGCCAGGGCAGGATACCCGCTTCGAGCAGCCGGTCCACGAGCCGGGAGTAGACGTCGAGGCCTTCGGCGTTGACGACGCGGTCGCCCGGGCGGATGCGAGCCCAGCTGGTGGAAAACCGGTAGGAGTCCAGCCCGAGTTCCCGCATCAGTCCCACGTCAGCGGGCATGCGGTTGTAATGGTCGACAGCGGTTTCGAGGTCGTCACCGCCGGCGATGGCCCCGGGAAGCCGGGCGAAGGCATCCCAGATGGAATCTTCCTTGCCGCCGTCATGGCCGGCGCCCTCCACCTGCGCGGCCGCGGTCGCGGACCCCCAGATGAAACCGTCGGGCCAGGGTGTGGTGTGCATCGTCGTCGACATACGTCCACGCTACCGGGCCCCCACGCCGAAACGCACGCCCGGCCGGTGTGGCGGGGCGTGCGTTTGGTTATGCGGCGAAGGTTACGCGGTCGGCAGCGCGGCGACGGCCTCGGCGACGGGCACGGAGCCCTCCAGCAGGTGCAGCGTCTGCCGCACGCCCGCACCACTGCGGATCAGTTCGGCGATCACGGCGGCGACGTCGGGCCGCGGAACGGTGCCGGAGTCTTCGACCGTGCCGGCCGGGGTGTGGTCGGGGCCGGTCAGCTGCAGGCGCACCCGGCCGGTGCCGGGAACGTCGGTCAGGCCGCCGGGACGCAGAATGGTCCAGGCCAGCGGCCGGGGCTTGAGGTCGTCTTCGGCGGCGAGCTTGGCCTGGAAGTAGGCGAGCATGCCGTCGTCAAGGCCCTCAGGGATGCCGCCGTCTCGCACCAGGTCGTTGCCGGTCGAGGAGATCTGGATGAAGCGCGGCACGCCGGCGGCTTCGGAGGCGTCGGCCAGCAGCACGGACGCGCCGAGGTCGACGGTCTTCTTGCGGGCGTCGCCGCTGTTGCCACCGGCGCCGGCGGCGAAAATCGCCACGTCGGCCCCGGCCAGCGCGGCCGTCATCTCGGCCACGGTCGCGGCTTCGAGGTCGATGACCAGCGGCGTCGCGCCGTCGAGCATGAGGTCGGCGCCCTGGTCATCACCTCGAATCAGCCCGGTCACCTCGTGGCCGTCACCCACCAGCTCCCGTGTCAACAGTCGAGCGATTTTTCCATGTCCACCTGCTATTACTATTCGCATGACTGGTGCAACAACGCGCACCGGGCCGGCATTCCGCCCCGACACCGCTCGGCTCGGCCGGGCGCCGGGTTAGGCTCGATTTCATGTCAGCCCGCACCCGTCGTTCTCGTCACCGGCGCGGTCCGCCGCGGAGCGTTCCACGGCTTCTGGTGCTGCTGGCCGCGGCCGGTGTGATCGCCGCCCTCGTGATCGGAGCGGTGAGCCTTGGGGCGGCGCAACGCACCGCGGCGCAGGCTGACGCCGAGCAGGCCCAGGCGGCGCAGGCCGCCGCAGACGCCACGAGCAGGGCCGCCGAAACGGATGTCGCCGCGCGCGCGGCCGAGCAGGCTGCCCTGGCCGAGGCGGCTGACCTCGCCGCGCAGGCCGCCGCCGCCGCCGCACTCGAGGCCGCCGCGCGTGACGCCGCCGCCCGTGCCGCCGCGGACGAACCCGCCCTGTCCATCGATGATCCCGCCAGCCTCTGGGTGGTGGTGAACAAGGCGCGCCCGCTCGGAGACCCCGGGTATGTGCCCGCTGACCTGGTGAGCGTGCCGGTGGCGCACACGTTCGATCCGTTGCTGCGCGGCGAGGCATCCGCGGCCACCGTCGACCTGTTCGCCGCGGCGTCGGCGGAGGCGGGGCTGACGCTGGCGTCGACGAGTGCCTACCGGGGTTTTTCGGTGCAGGAACGGATTTATGCCGGGTTTGTGGCGCGCAGCGGGCAGGCGTTCGCCGACACCACGTCGGCCCGAGCCGGCCACAGCGAACACCAGACCGGCCTGGCGGTGGACATCGCCGCCTCCTCGGGTCGGTGCACGCTGAACGCGTGTTTCGGGGAGACGGCCGAGGGGCGCTGGCTGGCCGGTGAGGCGTGGCGGTTCGGTTTTCTGTTGCGCTACCCGGCCGACAAGGCCGCCGTCACGGGCTTCGCCTACGAGCCGTGGCATTTTCGCTATGTGGGGGTAAGCCTGGCCACCACGCTGCACGACTCCGGCGTGAGCACGCTCGAGGAGCACTTCGGGTTGCCGGCCGCGCCCGGCTACATCGGATAACGCCCGGCGGGACCGGCCGGCCGGCCCGGACCCCCACGGCGGCCGCAGGTTCAGCATTTGCGCGCCCGGGTGTGGTTTGCTTGGCGCAAGCATGCACGCGGCCGCGCGAATGCGCTGCACGACAACAAACGAAGTGAGTGAACTGTGGCGTTGAACCGTTGGCAATGGGTGGGCCTGAGCGTGGTGGTTGTGGCGTCACTCGGCGTGGCCGGTGTCGCCCTGGCGACCGGGGGAGTCGGCGGCCCGACGGGTCAGCCCGCCGCCACGACCGCCCCGGTGGCCGAGGCCCCGCGGGTGACACCCACCGAAACGCCCGCACCGGTCGCCGTCGTGGTCGATCCCGCGGTCGAGAGGCAGCTGGCCTACGTGCTCGCGCACTGGAGCGACTACAACACCGCCGAATACGGCGTGGTCGGCGCCAACGACTGCGTGAACTT
>JBBQYN010000315.1:0-3185 GCA_038208655.1 Actinomycetales bacterium | reverse complement strand
GTCGACGGGCCGTTTTGTGACCGAACTCATGACGTAGAGCACGCTGCCCACGGGTGGGGTAAGCAGGCCGATCATGAGGTTGACGATCATGACCACGCCGAAGTGGATCGGGTCGATGCCGTACGACACGGCGACGGGCAGCAGTACCGGAACGGTGATGAGCAGCACGGCGGTGGCGTCAATGGCCATGCCGAGGATGATCAGGATCACGTTGACCATCAGCAGGAAGATCAGTGGGTTGTCGGTGAGGGAGGTGAGCCCGTCGGCGACGGCCTGCGGTACGCGTTCCCGGGCCAGGATCCAGCCGAGCAGGGCGGCCGCGGCGAGGATCAGGGCGATCGAACCGGTCACCGCCGCCGTTTCCTTAAGCGCGTCGATGATCGCCTTGAGGTTGAGGGTGCGGTAGATCAGGCCGAGTACGATCATGTAGGCCACGCCCACGGCGGCGGCTTCGGTGGGGGTGAAGAATCCGCCGAGGATGCCGCCGAGGATGATGACCGGGGCGCCGATCGGTCCGAGGACGCGCAGACTGGCCCGGCCCAGAACGGACCAGCTGAACCGGATCGTGGTGAGCTCGGGGTTCTTGCGCACCATGATGAACACCGTGATCACGAGGCCCACGGCGATCAGCAGTGCGGGCAGTACCGATCCGGCGAACAGGGCTCCTGTGGAGACCAGGGCGATGGAGGCGTAGATCACGGCCGGGATGCTCGGCGGCATCACGGGCGCGATCAGGGAGGAGGCGGCGGTGAGCCCGGCGGCGAAGCGGAAGGAGTATCCGCTGCGTACCATGGCGGGCACCTGCAACTTGCCGAGCGCTGCGGCGTCGGCCAGGGCCGAGCCGCTCATCCAGGCGAACCCGACGCTGGTGCCGATGTTGACGTAGGCCAGGTTGCCCTTGATGCGGCCGAGCAGCGCGAGTGCGAAGTCGAAGATGCGGTCGGCGATGCCGGCGCGGTTGGCGATGCTGCCCAGCAGGATGAACAGGGGCACGGCGAGCAGAGGAAAGCTGGAGACTCCGTCTGCAGCCACCCGCAGGGCGAGTCCGGTGGAGTTGCCCGCGACGATCATGTAGAGCAGCGACGGGCCGAGGAAGGCGAAGCCGACCGGCACCCGGAGGGCGAGCAGGATCGCGATGAGCGCGACCAGAATCCAGATGCTCATGCGGGCTGTCCTTCGGGAGCGGGGGCGGGGCTGGTCTCGGTCGCACTCACGGCGGGGGCGAACAAGGCCCAGGCCGCGCGCAGGCCGGCCAGCACGAAGCCGAGCAGCGGAAATATGTAGAGAAAGGTCAGCGGCATCTGCAGTGCTGGCGACAGCTGGCCGGAGGTCTCGCCGACCAGGGCGAAGCCCTCACGGGCGAAGGCGATGCAGATAATGAGCACCACCGCGCTGGCGAAGCGTTTCACCCAGAGCTGCGCACGACCGGAAATGTACCGGTCGATGACCTGGATGGTGATGTGCTGCCCCTGGCCCATCAGGTACCCGCACATGATGAACGTCACCGCGACCATGGCGTAGCGGGCGAGCTCACCGGACCCGACCCAGGTGCTCATGGGCAGGTAGCGCTGAAGCGCCTGGCTGAACACGAGCAGCGCGATGACGGTGATGAGCACCGCCCCGATGGAATGTTCCACGGCGGAGATCCACCGCAGAAAGCGGGGTTCCCGAACGGCGGCGCCCGTGGGCGAATCGCCGGGAGTGGCGTCTGGTGACATGTCCGGTCCTTAGGTCTGGTGGGAGAAAGTGGTGTGGCCGGGCTAGCGGCCGGCGGCAACCATGTCGAGAAAGTGCGCGCGCATGCGGGCGGCGTCGGGCGTGACGCCGGTGATCAGCGCGAAGGCGTCGACGGCCTGTCCTACGGCCATGTGGCCGCCGTCGAGCACGCGGCAGCCGGCGGCCCGTGCGGCCAGGATCAGTTCGGTCTCCATCGGGCGGTAGACCACGTCGGCCACCCAGAGTCGGGCGTGCAGCAGGGCGGCGTCGAGGGGAAGTCCGGGGTGCTGGTGCATGCCGATCGGGGTGGCGTTCACGAGGCCGTCGGCCTCGGCGAGCGCTGCAGGCAGATCGGCGGCGGTGATGGCGTCGATGCGGCGATCGGGGAACAGCGCCCGCAACGCGGTGACGCGCAGCCGGGCCCGGTCGGGGTCGACGTCGGTCAGACGCAGCGTGCCGACGCCGCGCTGCAGCAGCGCGTAGGCCACCGCGGATCCGGCGCCGCCGGCTCCCAGCTGCACGACGGTGCCCAGTTCGGCGCCCGGCAGCCCGGCGGCCAGGCCGGTGCCGAATCCGGAGAAGTCGGTGTTGTGCCCGATCATGCGGCCGTCCCGAAAAAGCACGGTGTTGACGGCGCCGAGCTGGCGGGCATCGTCGCTGATCTCGTCCAGGTGCTCGATGACGAGCTGCTTGCAGGGGTGCGTGATGTTGAAGGCGTTGAAGCCGAGATCCCTGGCCTCGCGCAGGAGAGTACCGACATCGGATGCCGGGCGGCCGATCACGTCGAGGTCGATCGGGCGGTAGATGTAGCGCAGGCCCTGGTGATCAGCTTCACGTTCGTGCAGCGGTGCCGACAGGGTGGGGGTGACGCCGGAGCCGATCAGGCCGACCACGAATGATTCAGCGGTGCTGGTCACAGAAATGTCCTTCCATCGACAGTGACAGATTCAACGTTTGTGGCGTGTGCGCCGGAGCCGCCGGGTGTTGGGCGGGGAGAGCGAGGTAGTGGCCCGGGTTGCGGTGGTGCCGCGATACTCGGTGCTGATTGCCAGCCTAGGTCATGTGCTCATATCGCACAAGTGTGCGAAATGCGCACAAATTTGGGCTGGCTTACGATACGACGAGGCCCCCCTCCCCCCTGCCCCACAGAAAGCAGCGCCATGACGACGAACCCGGCACCCACCAGAACCCTAAACAACGGCGTCCAGATGCCACAGCTGGGCTTGGGTACCTGGCCCATGAACGATGCCGAGACAGCGGATGCCGTGGTCAGCGCGATTGACGCCGGCTACCGCCTGATCGACACCGCGGAGAACTACGCCAACGAGGCGGGCGTGGGTGAGGGCATCCGGCGCAGCGGGCTCCCGCGTGACGAGATCTTCATCACGTCGAAGTTGAACAAAAAGTGGCACAGCTACGACGGCGTGCAGCGTGCCTTCGACGCGAGCGCCGCGCGGCTGGGCGTGGAG
>JBBQYN010000314.1:0-3198 GCA_038208655.1 Actinomycetales bacterium | reverse complement strand
AACTAACTACCAGGCGGGCGCGATGTCAAGCCCGCACCGGCGGCGCTACTCCAGAATGTCCGGCTGGGGTAGTTTGGTCTCATGGATGGCACAGGATCGACCGGTCCGGCTGTCCGGCGCAGCACGGCACCACACCTGCGGGTGAGCGCATGATCAACCGGCGCACTTTTCTGCTCGGCTCGGCGTCGGGTTTGTCTGTCTTGGCGCTCACGGCGTGCACGACCCCGGAGCCGACACCCCCGCCATCCGTCACCGGAACGCCCACCCCGAGCCTGGTGCCGCAGCCGGCGGTGATGCGCCGCAGCAACTGGGCCGCCGACCCCTTCGCCCGCGGATCGTTCACCTTCCCGGCCGTGGGGGCGAGCCCGCGCAACCGTGCCGACCTGCGGCAACCGGTCATCGACCGGGTGTTCTTCGCCGGCGAAGCGACCGCCGTCGACGCGCCTGGAACCGTCGTGGGCGCCCGGGAATCGGGGGTGCGCGCCGCGCTGGAGCTGCAGGCCCGCGCCACGGCCGGTGAACGTGTCGCCGTGATCGGTGCCGGTATCGCCGGCCTCACCGCCGCGCGCCGGCTGGCCGACGCCGGCCTCGACGTGATCGTATACGAGGCCCGTGACCGGATCGGCGGCCGCATCGACACCGTGACAAATGCCGACTGGCCGTTCCCCATCGAGATGGGCGCCGCGTTCGTGGCCGCCCCCGACGCGACCGGCGCGGCGGGCGACGCCGCCACCAACAGCGCCGAAGCCGCGCTGCTGGCCGACCTCGCCGCGGTCGGAGTGAGCACCGAAGCCCTCGGCCCCGATCCTGAGGTGCACACCCGGTCCGGCATCGTCGTGCAAGCCTCCCCGGTGGGAGCGGATGCCGTCGCCGCGTCCGTGGTCTGGGCGGCCTCCGCGCCCGCCGACCAGTCGCTGGAACGCGCCATCATCGATTCCGGAAACGGCTCACTGTCCACCGCTGACAACGCCTCCGGAATCTCTGACGCCGACTGGCTCGACTACGACTTGGCCACCCGGGTGAAGATCCGAACCGGCGCCGGCCCCGGCGAGATCTCGGCCTGGTATGCCGCCGGGGACGCCGGAAGCACCGCCGAGACCCCGATCGACGACACCGCGCAGCGCCTCGTGGTGGGCGGCTACGCTTCGCTGACCGAGGACCTTGCGAGCGGCCTCGAGGTGCTCACCGGTAACATCATCACGAGCGTGGCCTACGGCGACACCGGCGTCAGCCTGCGCCTGGCGACCGGGGAGTCCGTCTCGGTCGACCGGATCGTCGTGGCCATCCCCCTCGGAGTGCTCAAGGCCGGCGCCCTCGACTTCTCCCCGGCGCTGCCGTTCGATCACCGCGGCGCCATCGCCGACCTCGGCGTGGGCGTGCTCGACACCGTCTGGCTGCGCTTCGACGAGCCCTTCTGGCAGACGGATGCCCCGCTCTGGACTGTCGTCGGCGGCGACCCCGATTTTCCCCGCTGGGTGAACCTGCTCCCCCTGACCGGGGAACCGGTGCTGATGGGCATGGTCTCGGCCGAAAACGCCGACCGGCTCGGCGAGCTCGACGACGCCGGCTTTCTCGCCGCGGCGCTGGCCGGCCTGGAACCCTTCCTGCCGGAGTCCTGACCCCGGTCGGTCAGCGCCGGGTGGCGACGGCCGGGGCCAGCGGCCCCGCGAACCGCCCCGGCGCCGCAACGCCGGCCGGTGCGCCCGCGGTGGGCGCCGCCGACTCCGTATTCGCGGCAGGCTCATGCCGGATGAGCTCCACCGGTAGTCGGTGCCGGAACGGCCGACGGCTGGTGCCGTTGACGGGGCGACGCCGCAACCGGGTGGCGCTTGTGAGCAGGGCCGCGATGCCGAGAATGATCACGACCACGATGGCGCAATAGAGCAGGGTCTCGCCGGGGCCGCTGACCTGCCGGGAATCGAGGAAGAAGTACGGGTACCAGCCGATCATATTGCCGCGGATGAGCGTGAAGATCAGCCAGAACACCGGGAAAACGAGCACCCAGCCGAGGTAGCGCCACGGCAGCCGGGCCTTGTTCGGGTCGACGAACCAGTCCGCCAGGGCGACGGCGGGAATCCAGAAGTGCAGCAGCTGGCTCGACCACGGCACCGCGATGGAGTAGTTCGCGTTTGCGGACTGCAGCACGATGATCGCGTAGACCACCCCCGAGACCAGAATGTACGTCGTCACCATCACCCGCAGGGTGTCCAGCCAGGCCGGGTCGGTGGGCCGTTTCAGGGCGATCAGCCCGGACGCGACAAAGACCCCGACCGCGGCCATGCCGCTCTGCACGGTGAAATAGCTGAAGAACGACCCGATCGCGAAACCCGAGACGCCGAGGATGACGATGAAATACCCCACCAGGGAGACCATTCCCAGGCTCGCCAGCAGCAGGCGGGCAACGCCGAACGTTCTACGCACGCTGCCTCCCATATGTCCTCTCGCCGCTCGCGAGCCCTGCCGGAGCTACGCTACGCCAGCGTTCGGGCCCGCGCAGGATCGTCGGGGCATTCTCTGCGCCGCCCGGCGTGTGCGGAGACGCAAAAGACCGGGCCCGGTACGGAATAAGCTCGGGGGGAGGACGCATCCGCTCACGTTGCGCCCCCAGATACCCGAAAGTCGCACGTTCATCGCACAGCAGGGAGTTCACCGCGTGATTCACTATGGCCGTGCCGCGGGCACCAGCTTCGCCCTCGATACCCGCGGCACCGGCGTGCCGGCCCTGGTGCACTGGGGTGCCGACCTCGGCCCGCTCGACCAGCGCCAACTGCACACCCTGGCGGATGCCGCGGTTCCGGCCATTCCGCCGAGCTCGCTCGACGCGCCCCTGCGGCTCTCGCTGCTGCCGGCCCTGGCCGACGGCTGGACCGGCCGCCCCGGAGTGAGCGCGTTCCGCACTGACGCGCCCCGCCCCGGCACCATCACCCCCGTGCTGTCCGGCATCGAATTCGTGGAGAGCAGCAGCCAGGGTGTGATCTCGGTCACCCTCACATTCGCGGATGCGGCGGCGCAGGTCAGCATCATCACCGAGCTGCGCTTCAGCCCCGAAGGTGTGCTGCGGCTGCGGCACCGCCTCGAAAACACCGGCCAGACGCCGTGCGAGTTGGGTTCCCTCGACATACTGGTGCCCGTGCCCGACCGGGCCCGGGAACTGCTGGACTTCACCGGCCTCTGGACCCACGAACGCCGACCGCAGCG
>JBBQYN010000313.1:0-3204 GCA_038208655.1 Actinomycetales bacterium | reverse complement strand
CCACGTGAACGTGCGTGATCTCGACAACGACAAGGGTGTCGGGTGGATCGATGGGCAGGAAGCTCCGATCTCGATGCGTGCGGTACGGCAGGCCATCTGCAGTGGCGGCAGCCAAGGAATCCTGTTCGACCGCAACGACGCCTTCGTGAAGCTCGGGAAGAAGAACCGCACCTTCAGCCGAAAGCAACGCCTCGCCATCAGCTCCCGGGATGGCGGCTGCATCATCCCCGGGTGCAATGTTCCCGCGTACTGGACACAGATTCATCACGTGACGCCCTGGAAACACGACAAACACACCGAGATCGACAACGGCGTGTGTCTGTGCCGGCGGCATCACGCCGAGATTGAACAGTCCGGGTGGCAGATCATGATGGACAAGGGCAGACCCCTCGTGCGCGGCCCGGTCTGGGCGGACCCGAGCCAGACCTGGCGGCCGGCGCAGACGCACCGCGCCAACCGAGCCGTCAGCGCGTGAGCCCGGGGTGGGCCACCCATCAGAGTCGGCCCACCCATTCGGATCAGCCCAGGTGGTCGACCAACGGTGACGCGAGCCCCACGTACGTCGCCGGGGTCAGCTGCAGCAGACGCTGCTTGGCGGCGTCGCCGATCTCCAGTTCCGTGACGAAGGCCACCAAATCGGCCTGGGTGATGCGCTTGCCCCGGGTCAGTTCCTTGAGCAGGGCATAGGGGTCGGCGATGCTTGAGCGTCCGGCCGAGACCTCCGCCCGAATCACCGTCTGAATCGCCTCGCCGAGAATTTCCCAGTTCGCGTCGAGGTCGGCGGCGAGCAGGGCACGGTCGATGTCGATCTCCCCAAGCCCACGCTCGATGTTGTCCAGCGCGAGCAGCGAGTGGCCGAAACCGACGCCGATGTTGCGCTGCGTGGTGGAGTCGG
Source organism: Actinomycetales bacterium (assembly GCA_038208655.1). Classification (GTDB taxonomy): domain Bacteria; phylum Actinomycetota; class Actinomycetes; order Actinomycetales; family Microbacteriaceae; genus Cryobacterium. Next base: position 2,309 of record JBBQYN010000313.1, on the reverse strand, counting down.
TCAGGTCGCGCTGCAACCGGCTCGTGACCAGCGTCGCGGCGAGTGAGTCCAGAATCGCGCAGGACAGCTCGAGGTTCGCCTCGGCGTTTTCGAAGCGGATCGGATTGATCTTGTGCGGCATCGTGGATGAGCCGGTGGCGCCGGCCTGCGGAATCTGACGGAAGTACCCCACCGAGATGTACGTCCAGATGTCGGTGGCCAGGTTGTGCAGCACCCGGTTGGCGTGCGAGATGCGCGAGTACAGCTCGGCCTGCCAGTCGTGCGATTCGATTTGCGTGGTCAGCGGGTTCCAGCCCAGGCCGAGGCCTTCCACGAACTCCTTCGACACGGCCGGCCAGTCCACGTTCGGTTCGGCCACGATGTGCGCCGCGAACGTGCCCGTGGCGCCACTGAACTTGCCGAGGTATTCGCCGGCCTCGATCTGCTTCTGGATGCGCTCAAGGCGGTAGATGAAGACCGCGATCTCTTTACCCATGGTGGTCGGCGTGGCCGGCTGCCCGTGGGTACGGGCCAGCATCGCATCCGCTCGAAATTCTTCGGCACGCACGCGCAGGGCCGCGATCACGGAACGGAACTTGGGCAGCCAGACCCGGTGCACCGCTTCGCTCACGGTGAGCGCGTAGGAGAGGTTGTTGATGTCCTCGCTGGTGGCCGCGAAGTGGGTGAGCTCGCTGATGTGGTCGAGGTCGAGGGTGCTCAGGCGTCGACGCACGAGGTACTCCACGGCCTTCACGTCGTGACGGGTGGTGGCTTCCAGCTCGGCGAGTTCGTCGATCTCGGCCTGGCCGAAGTCGGTCACGATGGCGCGCAAAGCGGCCTTCTGGGCGGCGTCGAGGGCGACGCTGCCGAACAGGTTGCGGTCGGTGAGCGTGATCAGCCACTCCACCTCGACCTTGACGCGGGCACGATTGAGGCCGGCCTCCGACAGGTACTCACCCAGCTCGGTGACGGCGGCGCGGTAGCGGCCGTCGAGGGGACTCAGGACCTGCGGGGGTAATGAACTCATCGGACTCCTTGTCGAATTGCGGGGGCAAGCTGCGTCAACAGTGCAATGTTTGCCCTCTCAATCATGCCTAAAACCGAGTCAAACAGTGCATCGTCGGAGTAGTAGGGGTCGGGAACGTCGAACCGGTCGGACTGCGCGGCATCAAAGCTGAGCAGCAGGTGCACCTTGGCCCGGTCCCGGTCCGAGGCTGCCCAGTTGCGCAGAATACGCTCCTGGGTGCGGTCGAGCACCACGATGAGGTCGAGTTCGGCGAACCAGGCCGGGTCGAACTGGCGCGCGCGGTGGTGGCTGCCGTCGAAGCCGCGCTTGTGCAGCGCCGTGATGGTGCGGCTGTCAGCCTGCTCACCCACGTGCCAGTCCCCGGTACCGGCCGAGGCGGTGGTGATCAGCCGGCCGAGCCCGGCACGGGTGGCCAGGTCCCGCAGCACGACCTCGGCCATAGGGGAGCGGCAGATGTTGCCGGTGCACACGAAAAGCACCCGCACCGGGGTGGCTTCGTCAGGACTGAGCGAGGCAAAACTCATGTTCTCAGTGTGGCGCACGGCAGGCTGTCTGCACAGCCCGGTGTGCACAGCTTCCGGCAGCGGCCACGGGTGCACAGATTGCCCCGGATCAGCCCTATGGATGACGTCGGCGGGCACACTCAAGGCAGGGCACGACCGCACGCCTCAGGGCTGTCGCGGTAAGTGACGGGAACGGGAACGGGAACGGGAGCCTGACGATGCTCGGGAGGGGCAGGTGGTGGACACAGTTGATGTGCTGCTGAACCCGGCGCAGGCCGAAGCGCAGCTGGCGGCCCTGCGCGAACAGCGTCGCCTGCTCGGGGAACTGATCGACGACATCGCACGCACCCGGCAGGGCCTGCAGCAGCGCGCCGGCGCCGAGGCCGGCGACGGTTTCGGCGCCACCGCCTCGGCCTGGCGTTCCCCGTCGTCGAACGCCTATGACCGCCGGATCGCGGAGATGGCCCGACGGCTGGGCGACCTGGGTGACGTGCTGCAGACCGCACTCGGGGCCGTTCACCTGGCCATCACCCGGCTCACGGCGGGAGCCTGAAGTGACCGCGCCACCGCACGGCCCAGGGGGACCGCTCGTGGTGTCCGAAGCGACCGGCACCCTCGTGGCCACCGATGTAATGTTCGCGCAGATTGCGCTGTTGCAAGGGCTGCAGGTCGATGTGACAGCCTGGCAGGGCCGGCTGGACCGCATCCGTCAGCTCGACCGGCAGCCCGCACCCGGATGGGGAGCACACGATGTAGGACCGGCGCTGCTCGCGGCTGTGGCGCAGCTGCACGGCCTGCTG
>JBBQYN010000312.1:0-3212 GCA_038208655.1 Actinomycetales bacterium | reverse complement strand
GATCGACGCGGCCATCATGGACGGAGACTGGGTGGTCGTGCGTCAGCAGAAGACGGCCGAGAACGGCGAGATCGTTGCAGCGATGCTCGACAACGAGGCAACCATCAAGGTGTTCCGTCAGCGCGACGGGCACACCTGGCTACTGCCGCGCAACAGCAATTTCGAGCCGATCGTGGGTGACTTCGCCGACATCCTCGGCAAGGTCGTCGCCGTGCTGCGCTCCGTCTGACCGTCAGCGTCCCTGACGGCGGGCCCTGTCCCTCGCGGTACCGCCCCGGCATGAGTGCGAGGCGGTACCGGGCAGGTCTCAGACTGGCTGTACTTACAGGCGTGACCGCACCACGCGGGTGGCCTCCAGCAGGTTCTGCAGGGACGTGACCGTTTCGCTATGGCCACGGGTCTTCAGGCCGCAGTCGGGGTTCACCCAAATTTGGCGGGCTGGAATGGCCTCCAACGCGGTGTCAAGCAGGCCCACGATCTCGGCCACGGTTGGAACGCGCGGCGGGTGGATGTCGTACACCCCCGGGCCGATCCCATGGTCGAAGCCGTGCGCTTCGATCTCGTGCACGACCTGCATACGGGACCGGGCGGCCTCAATGCTCGTGACGTCGGCGTCCAACTGCGAGATCGCTCCGATCACCACGCCGAACTCCGAGTAGCAAAGGTGCGTGTGAATCTGCGTGCGGTCCGCCACCCCTGCTGTCGCCAGACGGAAGGGCCCCACTGACCAGTCCAAATAGGCGGCGTGGCCCGGCTTCTTCAGCCGCAGCAGCTCACGCAGCGCCGGCTCGTCGACCTGCACGATGCCGATCCCGGCGGCCTCCAGGTCGGCGATCTCGTCCCGCAGAGCCAGAGCCACCTGACGGGCTGTGTCGCCGAGCGGCTGATCTTCTCGCACGAAGGACCACGCCAGAATGGTGACCGGTCCGGTGAGCATGCCCTTGACGGGTTTGTCGGTCAGACTCTGCGTGAAGGCCGACCATTCCACGGTGATCGGGGCGGGCCGCGACACGTCGCCCCAGAGCAGTGAGGGGCGGGTGCACCGGCTGCCGTAGGACTGGACCCAGCCGTGCTGGGTCACCGCGAAACCGTCGAGGTTTTCGGCGAAGTACTGCACCATGTCGTTGCGCTCGGGCTCGCCGTGCACCAAAACGTCCAGGCCGATCTCTTCCTGCAATTGCACGACCCGGGTGATCTCGGCCTGCATCAGGGCGCGATAGTCTTCCGCGCTGAGCGCCCCCGACAGCGCCTGGGCGCTAGCCCGCCGAATCTCCGCGGTTTGCGGGAACGACCCGATGGTGGTGGTGGGCAGCACCGGTAACCCGAGCGCGGCGTCCTGCGCGGCCAGGCGCACGGCGTAGTCCCCACGGGAGAAGTCCGCCTCGGTCAACCCCGCCGTGCGGGCGCGCACGGCGGGGTTGTGCACTCCGGCCGCGGTCGCGCGCTGCGCGAGCGAGGCGGCGGCAGCGGCGAGTTCGGCGGTGATGGCGGCGCGACCATCCGTCAGGCCGCGGGCGAGGGCGGCGACCTGGGTCACCTTCTCTTCGGCGAACGCGAGCCAGGACACGAGCTCGGGTGCGAGCAGCGACACGTCGGTGACCGTGTGCGGCAGGTCCAGCAGAGACGTGGACGTGCTGATCTCGACCCGCGGGGAGAGCGCTATGAGGCGTTCGGCCGTGGTCAGTGCCGCGTCGAGATCGCCTCGCCACACGTTGTGGCCGTTGATCACGCCGGCCACCAGAATCTTCTCGTCGAGCCCGGGCACGGCGTCGGGCACGGTGCCGCGCACCAGGTCCAGACCGAGGGCTTCGACCTGGCTGGCCGCGAGTAAGGGCAGGGCATCGTCGAGGCTGCCGTAGGGAGCCGCCACGAACAGGGCCGGGCGTCGGGTCAGCTTGCCGAGGGTCTCGTACCCCCAGCCGAGGGCACTGAGGATGGCCGCTCGTGGTTCATCGATGATGTCGCTGACGAGGCCGGGTTCGTCCAGCCGTACCCACTCGGCGCCGGCCGCGTGCAGGCATCCGAGCAGGTCGGCATACACGGGAACGAGGTCGTCGAGCCGTGACAGTGGCGAGAAGCCTTGCGGTGCCTCGTCGCTGAGTTTGCTGAGCAGCAGCAGGGTGACCCGGCCCACGATCACGGGGCGGGTGAGGTATCCGGCAGCGCGGGACTCCTCAAATTCGCGTACAATCCGGTCGCTGGAAAGCGCGAAGGTGGTTTCCGGTCCAATCTCGGGCACGAGGTAGTGGTAATTGGAGTCGAACCACTTGGTCATTTCCAGCGGAAGGTGGGCACGGCGCCCACGGTGACGGCCGCATCGAGCACCTGGTCGTAGAACGAGAAACTCTGCGGGATGGCGGAGTCCGAGCGCCCGAGCCCCAGCGCCGCGAGGTTGTCCCGGATAGCGGCGCGCAGGCCTGCGGCCACGGCTTCGAGCTCGGCGGCGTCGATCCGGCCGACCCAGAAGGATTCCACGGCGGTCTTGAGTTCGCGGCGCGGGCCTATGCGGGGGTAGCCGAGAATCGTACCGGTCGGAAATGCGGCAGGCGGCGTGGTCGATGCCGATTTCGCGCTGGCCGGGGCTCGATCTCGAGCTGGATGGCCAGGTCTGACGGTGAGGCCTCCCCGGACAGCTCGAGGATGCGTCGTAGCCGGCCGGGGCTGGTGACGGGCATGATGCCCGGCAGGAAGGGGAAGGTGACGCCGGCGTCGCGGGCCCGGTGGATAAAGCTCAGATAGTGGTCGGCGTGGAAGAACAGCTGTGTGATGGCCAGGTTTGCGCCGGAAGCCTGCTTGGCCAGCAGCGTGTCGATGTCCTGCGAGGTGGACCGGGACTGCGGGTGTCCGTTCGGGAACGCGGCCACGCTGATGCGCACTTTCTCACGTTCGGTCTTCACGCTGCGGGCCCGGGGCAGGCCGGGAATCACCGTTTCCCGGTAGGGCACCTTCTCGGCCTGCACCCGGTGGATCAGTTGCACGAGCTCTCCGGCGCTTGTGAGGTCGCCGAGAAAGGTCTCACCCTCGCTGACACCCTGGGGCGGGTCGCCGCGCAGGGCCAGGAAACTGCGCACGCCCGCGTCGAGGAACTCGCGGATCAGCTGGCTGGCCTGGGCGTGCGAGGACCCGACGCAGGTGAGGTGAGCCATCGGGTCAACGGTCGCGGTGCGCAGAATGTAGCGCAACACCTCGAGCGACGAGCCACGGGAGGACCC
>JBBQYN010000311.1:0-3220 GCA_038208655.1 Actinomycetales bacterium | reverse complement strand
CTCAGCGCACGGATGCCCACGGGCGGTTCCGCGCACACCGGCAGCACGGCGAGCCGGGCCGCGTGCACCTGCGAAACCCTGGCCAGTTGCGCCCGTTCCTGTTCCGCGCGCTCCCGCAGCAGCGGAGCGTCAGTGTGGCTCGCGCCCAGCGAGCCGTTCACGATCCAGGCCCACGGGGTGATGCCGGCCCGTTCCAGGTCCTGTTGCAGGCCCACGGCCTCCAGCACCGGCGTCGTCTCGGGCAGCGTGACCACGATCACCTTCGTCTCGGCGGGATTCTGCAGCGTCATCATCGGCGTCGTCGCGGCCCGGCCCGGGCCGAGCTGGCGTTTGATCTCCCGGTCATACGACCCGGTCGCGTCGATCAGCAGCAGGGTGTGCCCGGTCGGCGCGGTGTCCATCACCACGAAACCGGTGCGGGACTGCCGCAGCGCCCGGGAGAACGCCTGAAAAACCGCGATCTCCGCGGTGCAGGGTGAGCGCAGGTCTTCGCGCAGCATCTCCCGGCCACGCTCGTCGAGGGCGGCGCCCCGGGTGCGCAACACCCCCTCGGTGTACCGCGCGATCTCCACCTCGGGATCGATCCGGGAGACCGTGAGCGTGCTCAGTCCCCCGGCATCGGGCCCGCCGGCCCCGCCGAGGGCCTCGGCGAGGTGCGCCGCGGGATCGGTGGTGGTCAGGTGCACGGGCAGGCCCCGCTCGGCCAGGGCCACCGCGATCGCGGCCGCCATGGTGGTTTTGCCCACGCCGCCCTTGCCCATCAGCATGATCAGCCCGTGCCCGTCGGCCGCGATCTGGTCCACGAGCTCAGACAGCGGCGCGTCGGCATCCGGCACCGACCCCGCAGCATCCGCCACCGCGGCGTCCGGCACCGAAGCATCCGTCACGCCTTCGCCGGACGCGCCCTCATCGAACAGCGCGCGCAGCGCCGGCACGCCCACCAGGTTGCGGCTTTTCAGGCTCACGGTGTCGCGGGGCAGCCCGGCGAGCGGCGGCGGCAGCTCGGCGAGGGCCTGCTGCTCGCGCCGCACGATGGCGGCCGCCAGCGGGTCGGTGCCCGCCGCTCCCTCAGGAAAGACCCCGTTCACGACGAGAAAGGCCTGATCGAGGCCGATCTCGGCGAGTTCATCACGGGTGCGGGCGGCTTCCTGCAGTGCCGACGGCACCGCGCGCGCCACGAGCACCAGCCGGGTGCGGTCCGGGTCTGCGAGCGCCGCCACGGCTCCGGCGTACATGCTGCGCTGCTTGTCGAGCCCGGCCAGCGGGCCCAGGCATGAGGCGTCACCGACGCCCGCGTCGAGAAACTCACTCCACGAGCCGGGCAGCTGCAGCAGCCGAATGGTGTGGCCGGTCGGCGCAGTGTCGAACACGATGTGGTCGAAGCGTTGCGTGTAGGCCGGATCGGTGAGCAGCTCGGTGAATTCGTTGAACGACGCGATCTCGGTCGTACAGGCGCCCGAGAGCTGCTCCTCGATCGAGGCGACCTCGGCGGCCGGCAGTAGCCCGCGTACCGGGGCGACAATGCGTTCGCGGTACTGCGCCACGGCCTGTTCCGGGTCGATGTCGAGCGCCGACAACCCCGGTACCGCCGCGATCGCGGTGATCGCCGCGCCCACGTCGACCCCGAAGACCTGCCCCACGTTCGAGGCCGGGTCTGTGCTGACCAGCAAAACGGATGCGCCCTGCCGGGCCAGCCGCACCGCCGTGGCACAGGCTAGCGACGTCTTACCGACCCCGCCCTTGCCGGTGAAGAACAGGAAGGGCGGCGGCTCCCGTAGAAACCGCGGACCGTCCGCGAACCCGGTGACACCGGCCGACTCGGGTGCCTCAGTGTCGGTGGCCGTGCGGAAAACGGTCATGCCTAGCAGCAGCCTCCGCCGACGCCACAGCTGGCACCGTCCTCGCCGCTCGCGGCGCCGGCCATCATGAGCAGGCGCGGCGAGGCGTCGGGCTGCACCGCCTGACGGTGGCTCTCGGCCTCCGCGGCAACGCTGATCTCGCCGTCGGCAGCCACGGTCACCGCGATCTCGGCAACGTTCTCGGCGGCACGGCTCGCGGCTGCCGCGGCGTCCACCGCTGCGGCGGCGGCCAGCAGGGCGGGCCGGCCCAGACCGGCCCACGAGGCCAGCTCGACGCGGTTGGGATACCGGCCGGTGAGCATGGTGGCGCCGTCGACGAGAGTGATCGGCAGTCCGGCCTGGCCGGCGGTGAACAGAAAACCGCGGGCGATCTCGTTCTCGGCGAAGGCGGCGGGCTCCTGCGCCAGGTTGAACCGCGCGGCTACGGCACCCTCGGAGCGCAGCCAGTCCAGGTCGGCGCTCACGGTCACGAGGTCCTGGTCCACATCGACCCCGCAGATTCCGGTGCCGCAGCACAGCCCCTGTTCGAAGATCTGAATGTCTGCCATGGAAACCCGTTCCGTCGGTCGTGCAAAGTCGCATATCTGCTCCCCTCACTGTATCGATAATTATCGATGTACGGAAGAATCCGGGGCGGCTTCGCAGATTACGCCACGCGTCACGGATCTCAACGCCGCCCCGCGAGGCTTGGCTAGCGTGACCACCATGATTGACATCCAGAACGTGTCGACACTCTTCGACACACCCGACGGCCCCCTCGCCGCGGTTGACGACGTCTCTCTGCACGTTCCGGAAGGCTCCATCCAGGGCATCATCGGTTTCTCCGGAGCCGGCAAGTCCACCCTGCTGCGCACCATGAACCTGCTCGAACGCCCGAGCAGCGGCCGCGTCATCGTGAACGGCACCGATCTGCTCAGCCTCGACGTGCAGCAGCTGCGCGCCGCCCGACACGGCATCGGCATCGGCATCGGCATCGGCATCGGCATCGGCATCGGCATAGTCTTCCAGCACGTCAACCTGCTGAACAACCTCACCGTGCAGAAGAACGTCGAACTCTTGAACCGCCGCCGTGATCGCGCCACTGACCATCAACGCGATCCCGTACTTCGCCCGGTTCGTGGAGCAGAACCTCAGCCGGCTCTCCCGCAGCCTCGACGAACGCCTCTGACCGGCCGCCCGGCCCCCACCCGCCACGCTTCACGCACCCGCTCGACAACACTGTAGGGAACCATGACAGACACCGTTCGCCCCTCCACCCGTTTTCCCAATGGCCCGCGCCCGCGCCTGCTGCTCAGCGCCTTCGTGATGAACACCACCAGCCACATCCTCGGCGGTCAGTGGCGACACCCCGACGCCCAGCA
>JBBQYN010000310.1:0-3237 GCA_038208655.1 Actinomycetales bacterium | reverse complement strand
CGGCCGAAGTGCTGCCGCCACCGGCATGAACTACAGCCAGAAGCTGTTCACGGCGATCTCCGAGTATCTGACACCCAGCCACCAGGTGGGTTAGTCAGGGACCGTCAGTCAGCGGCTCGCCGAAGTCGGGGTCGAACGGTTCCCGGTCGGAGGGACAGATCGTGCCGGACGGTGGCGTGTCGATTCGGGTCAGGTAGGCCGTTGTCGCGCTCTTCACGCAGGTGCTGGGGTCGTTGCGACTCGTGTGGCTGTAACCGTCGTGGGTAAGGAGGACCGCATTCCCGAGCCGGCGCGCGCTTTTGCGGGCATCCGCGTAAGGCGTATTCGGATCGAAGCGGGTCCCGATCACCAGGAGTGGATTCCTGGTCTCGGCGTCCCACGGGCCCGTATATCGATCGGCGCTGCGGGCCGGCCACGATGCACAGGGCGCCCATCGCCACCAGGTGAGCACCCGTCCGTAACTGAAGCTGACCCCGGTGAGCCGGCGCACCACCGATCGCCAGGCCTGCAGGCCCTGATTCACCGGGCTGTCGGCACACGTGAGTCCGATCGCCGGCAGGCCGGGCGCCGTTTCTGCCGACGAGAATGCCGTGGCCAACGCCCTGCCCGCAGTCGCGAGCTTTGATCCGTCTCCTTCGGCGGCACTCTCGAGGGCAGTTGCGAACTCCGGCCAGCCTCCCGGCGAGCCGCTCATGTTGACAAGGATCGCAGAGAGGGCATCACCGTAGGTGACCTCGCCGTCAGGAGCATCCGGTGCGGGGATCGGTGATCGGCGCAGGCGTGCAAACAAGGCATCGACCCGCGGAATCACCGGCCCGTTGCCGGCCAGATCGCAGAGCAGGGGACCCGCGCTCTCACAAAGAGACAGAAAGCCGTAGAAGGCACGGTCGGCGTATCTGAGCTCGTTCACGTAGTTGGCCTTCGTGCCCTTCGTGTAAGCGACCGGGTCGAGGACCCCGTCGAGGACCATCGCCCGCACGCGGCGCGGAAACATGTTCACGTAGGTTTGGCCGATGAAGGTGCCGCCAGAGATGCCGAGGTAGGTGAGACGCGAGTCGCCGACCAGCCGCCGCAGGTAGTCAAGGTCATGGGCCGTATCGGCCGTTGAAATGTGCCTCAGCAGCCTCCCGCTCAATCGCCCACAACGCCGTGAGAGATCGGCGGTTTTGCGCACCATTTTGAGTGAGGCCCGGCGGTTCGTCGGGACCGACCAGTCACGGAAGAATCTCGAGGCGCCCTGCTTGTTGCGAAAGCAGCGTACGTGACTGCTGGCACCCGCTCCGCGGATGTCCCAGCCGACCACATCGAAGCGGCCCCCGCCGGTGGCGTCCAGGTTTTCGCCGTCGGCCCGGACCTCGTCGAACGAGCCGCCCGGGCCTCCGGGGTTGATGAATAGCGAGCCGATGCGCTTTTCGGGCAGGCTGGCCAGGTGACGGACTACCGCAAGCTTGATCTGGTGCCCGCCCGGGCGATCCCAATCGAGGGGCACCCGCACGGTCGTGCATTCGAGGTTCTTCCCGCAGTCGCGCCAGCCGACCGCCCCGGTCACCGCTCGGTCCGACGGGGGAATCGGGGTGGCGGCGTCGGCAGTCTGCGCACCGAATAGAACGCAGAGGACCGTTATCAGAGCAACCCCGCTGGAGTTTCGCAAGTGAACGCCTTCCGCCGATCGGTTACAAGTGTCCGTCGTCCGCTCCCGGACGATGACATGAAGCTCTCCCGCCAGTGACTTGAGGCTAGCACCCATATCCGCGAACGACCGTCGCTGCCTGAACAAGCCAAGCCGTAGCCGTATAGGCTGGCCCGGGCTAAGCCTAAATCTCTCCGAGACCCGTTGGGCGGCGCTCGGTGGACACCCAACTCAAAGGAACACATTGAACGGTCGCAGGTCCGTCAATCCCGATCTTTTCAGGGTCCAAAATTTGTCGGGCTGCTTTCGGGGGAAGTTGCCGCTCCTGGTGGTCATCGTCGCGGCCGGTCTGTGCGCCATGGTCCCGGCCGCCTCAGAATCTTCAAGTCCAACGTCGACCCCCTTCGGTTCAAAGCTTCGAATCAACTGGAATCCCTGTGGCAAACAGCTTGACTGCGCGAGGGTGCGAGTCCCGCTGAACTGGGCGCGCCCAAGCGGCCGCAAGATCCGGCTCGCAGTCATCCGTTATCGGGCCAGCAAGCCCAACCGGCGGATCGGCTCGCTTTTCTTCAATCCGGGCGGACCGGGCAATTCCGGCTTCAGTTTCGTGCGGGGTTCCGGCGGAGCGCTCGACTTCTACGCAGGGGGACGGTTCGACATCGTCAGCTGGGACATCCGGGGTTCGGCCGGTCTCAGTACCTCGGTTGATTGCTTCAAGGATCAGCGGAGCCGGGCGGAGTTCTGGGGCAAGGGGACGATCCCCACCACCGATGCAGAGTCTCGCGCCTATCGGCGCAAGACGGCGGCGTTTGCCCGCCGTTGCGGCAAGCGCAACGGCCCGCTCCTCCGCCACATCTCGGCCGCCGACCAGTCACGGGACCTCGACTACCTGCGCCGTCTCGCCGGCGACCGGAAGCTCAACTACTACGGCGTGTCCTACGGCACTTTCCTCGGACAGACGTACGCGAACATGTTCCCGCGCCGGGTGCGCTCGATGATCATCGACGGCGTGGTCGACCCGGTTCCGTATTCGCACGGATCGGAGGCTGCCGTCGCGAACAACGTGCGCGACAGCGACCTCGTACTTCGGAAATTCGCCTCGGTGTGCGAGAGCGCCGGCCAGGAGCGGTGCGAATTGGCCGGTGACGGTCCGGTCATGCCACGCATCGAGCAACTGCTGGCGCGTTCGACCACCCCTGCTCCCGGTGCCGAACCCTCTGGTGACCTTACTCACGGCGACGTTCTGACCGCCCTGTTCACGGATCTCGGTCACCCGGGAGCATGGCCTGAGTTGGCCGGGGAACTCGATGAGGCCATCGAGGGCGATGGCTCGAAGCTGGCGACCCGCGCGCGCGGGGGATACAGCGTGTTCCGCGGATCGGCCAACGGTGACGGCTTCTCGGCCCTTTGGTGCGCCGACAGCCCCGCCCGACAGGGGTCAAGGGCCTGGCCGACGGTGATACCCCGGCTCGCCCGCGCGAGCGCCACCCGGGGACCGTTCCTGGGCTGGCTCGCGTGGGGGCCGTGCGCCTCCTGGCCGACCGAGAGTGCCGCGCCCTACACAGGGCCGTGGAACAAAAGCACCAAGAACCCGATCCTCGTCATGG
>JBBQYN010000309.1:0-3281 GCA_038208655.1 Actinomycetales bacterium | reverse complement strand
AAACGGGATGATCACGCCGACGCTCGTCGTGCGGCCGGTGACGAGGCTGGCCGCGTTGGACGAGGCGACATAGCCGATGGTGCGTGCGGCTTCGACGACCCGGTTGCGGGTTTCGAGCGCGACATAGCCGCGGCCGCTCAGGGCGCGGCTGGCGGTGGCCTTTGAGACGCCGGCCAGGTGCGCGACATCGGCTATTGCGCTCAATTCCGGCCTCCGACTGTGGATGTAGGACACACACTAGCGCGTCTAGGCGAACATGAAACCGATTCCACACCGGAGTCGGGTCCCGTTTTTATAACGACGGCACTTACGGCCTAAAAGAGAGAAATTCTCGTCTCTATGCTACATAAGTGTCAATTCGTAACATTTACAGCTTGCTTACTGCCACTCGATCCCGTAACTTGACGTGTGGAACCGGTTCCCTAAACTTCGGGAAACGGTCGTCACACAGCACACTCAATGAGGAGAAAACAGATGCGGTCATCCCTGCACCGTCGCTTCACGACATCCCTGGCCATCGCGGCCGTCGCTGGCATCACCCTGGCCGGGTGCGGCAGCGGCCCCGGAGCCAGTACCGCAGACTCGGGTGCAGAGGGTGACGGGTCCGTCAGCGTCTACGGCACCATTCAGGGCACCGAAGCCGAGCTGCTCGAAGAGTCCTGGGCAGCCTGGGAAGCCGAGACCGGCATCAACATCGAGTACGAAGCCTCGCAGGAATTCGAAGCGCAGATCGCGATTCGTGCGCAGGGCGGCAACGCCCCCGACGTCGCATTCTTTCCGCAGCCCGGACTGATGGCCGACCTGGCCAGCCGCGGATACCTCAAGCCGGTACCGCAGGCCGTGGAAGCCAACGTCGATGAATTCTGGTCGTCCGACTGGAAGACCTACGGCACCGTGGACGACGCCCTGTACGGCGCACCGCTCATGGCCAGCATCAAGGGCTTCATCTGGTATTCCCCGGCCAAGTTCGCCGAGTGGGGCGTCGACGTTCCCACCACCTGGGATGAGCTGCTCGCCGCGACCGCGACGATTCAGGCCGCCACCGGAACTGCCCCCTGGTGCGCCGGATTCGGCTCAGGCGAAGCCACCGGCTGGCCGGGAACCGACTGGGTCGAAGACCTCGTGCTCCGCCAGGCCGGCCCGGAGGTCTACGACCAGTGGGTCGCCAACGAGATTCCGTTCACCGACCCGGCCATCGCCTCGGCGCTCGAAGCCGTCGGCGAAATTCTGCTCAACCCGGACTACGTCAACGCCGGCTTCGGCGATGTCGCCTCCATCAATAGCACCGCCTTCGGCGATGTGGCTACCCCGGTCGCCGACGGCACCTGCGCCATGACGCACCAGGCCTCCTTCTTCGACGGATTCCTCGTTGACGCCGGTGCCGAGGTCGGACCCGACGGTGACGTCTGGGCCTTCATGACGCCCTCGGTTGAAGCTGGCGGACAGGCCGTCACCGGTGGTGGCGAAATGGTCGCCGCCTTCTCCGATGACGCCGACACCCAGGCCGTTCAGGAATACCTCTCCAGCGCGGACTGGGCCAACAGCCGGGTTTCCCTCGGCGGTGTGATCAGCGCCAACACCGGCCTCGACCCTGCCAACGCGCAGAGCCCGATTCTGCAGAAAGCCATCACGATTCTGCAGGACCCGAACACCACGTTCCGCTTTGACGGTTCTGACCTGATGCCCGGCGCCGTGGGTTCCGGAACGTTCTGGCGCGGAATGGTCAACTGGATCAACGGCACCCCGACCGACGAGGTGCTCACCAGCATCGAATCCGGCTGGCCGTCTAGCTAGTTTCCCGCACTCACCCGCCGGCCCCGGTTCACTCCGGGGCCGGCGGGCCGCATCCGCTTCGGTCACCCCCACGAGAGGACCCGTATGTCCGCGTTTTTTGCCTGGCTGGCGCAGCTGCCGGCCCTGGTGCAAATCCCGATTGTCGTTCTGGCCTTCGTGGCCGTCATCGCCGCGATCCTGTTCGTCGTCGAGATCGCCCCCCGCTCCGGAACCGTGTACACCGTCATCCGCCTCGCGGTCTGCGTGCTGGCGCCGCTGTCGGTTCTGGCGATCGCCGGCTCCTACCCCTGGGCCATCGCTGCCGCCGCCGTTCTAGGCGGGCTGTTCTTTCTGCTGGACTTCAAAAGCCGCAAAGGCGCCGGATACCTGTTTCAGCTGGTCGGTTTTCTCTCGCCGGCTCTGCTGCTGCTCTCAATCGGCCTGATCATTCCCACGATCCAGACCTTCGTGCAGTCCTTCCTGAGCGCCCGTGGCGACCGCTTCGTGGGCTTGGACAACTTCATCTGGGTGTTCACGCAGCCCGAAGCCCTGCGCACCGTGGGCAACACGGTGGTCTGGGTGCTGATCGTGCCCGTCGTCTCGACCATTGCTGGCCTCGCCTACGCGGTCTTCATCGACAAGAGCCGCGGCGAGAAGTACTTCAAGGTGCTCGTGTTCATGCCCATGGCGATCTCCCTGGTGGGAGCGTCGATCATCTGGCGTTTCGTGTACACGGCCCGCCCCGCCGATCAGGAACAGATTGGCCTGCTCAACGCCATCATGGTGGCCTTCGGTGCCCAACCGGTGGACTTTCTCGCCGTCGCTCCGTGGAACACGCTGTTCCTGATCGTGATCTTGATCTGGGTACAGACCGGTTTCGCCATGGTCGTGCTCTCCGCCGCCATCAAGGGTGTGCCCGCCGAGCAGCTGGAGGCCGCTGAGCTTGACGGCACCAACGCGTGGCAGCAGTTCATCAACGTGGTCGTGCCCGGCATTCGTAGCTCACTCGTTGTGGTGCTGACCACAATCTCCATCATCTCGCTCAAGGTCTTCGACATTGTGCGCACGACCACCGCCGGGTCCAACGACACCAGCGTGATCGCCAACGAGATGTACACCCAGTTCAAGAACTTTGAGCAGGGCCGTTCCGCGGCCTTCGCCGTGGTGCTGTTCTTGTTGGTCCTCCCGATCGTCATCTACAACGCCCGCCAGATCAAGAAGCAGAGGGAGATCCGATGAGCACGGTCATACCCCGGGCAGCGGATGCCGCCTCCGACGACGCACAGACCCCGTCCCCGCGTCGCGCGCCGCGGGTGTCGCCGGCCCGCAAGGCCAAGAAGCGCCTGACCAGTCGCACCGCGTCGGTTGCCGCGCTGATCATCGCCGTGCTGTGGACCGTGCCCACTTTGGGCCTGTTCGTCTCGTCGTTCCGACCCGCGCAGGAGGTGCGTACCAGCGGGTGGTGGACCATTTTCAGCAACTGGGGCCTCACCTTCGACAACTACTCC
>JBBQYN010000308.1:0-3294 GCA_038208655.1 Actinomycetales bacterium | reverse complement strand
CGTCTCGGTTCTCGGGTCGGTGCTCGGCACCGTCGTGGCCGACCAGATTCGCCGCGGCATCGGCGCCCTCGACCCCGGCCTGCAGGTCGGCGCGACCGCCACGGTCGGCTCGGGCACCATCCCCAACCTCACCGAGCTGCCCACCGTGCTGCGCATCCTGGTGGAATCAGCCTACGGATCCGGCGCCGGCACGGTGTTCCTGCTCGGCGCACCGCTGGCCCTGATCACCCTGGTCATGGTGGCGCTGCTGCCCAACATCCCGCTCGGCGGCAAGAGCGCCATCGCCCGCGCCCATGCCGAAGGGCTGCAACGGGCAGCGGATGCCCGTGCCCGGGCCGAGCAGGCAGACATCTACATCGACGTGAGCACGGCATCCATTCGCCTCGCCTCAGCGTCAACAGGCAGCACCGCTGTCCAGTCCGAGCCGGCGACCGACGACCGACTGCCCGAACGATCTAACCTGTGAGTGTGACCATGACTCAAACAAAGCCACTCGACCCCGCGCGGACTGCGGAGACGAGCGCCATCGTCGCGCAGGTCATTGAGGAGATGAACGTGCTCGCCGGCAGCATCCGGGCCAGCCAGCGTGAGGCCGCCGTGCGTCTCGACCCCGCCCTGCAGGCGTTCGGTCTGCGCATTCTGCGGCTCGTGGAGCGACTCGGACCCACCCATGCCGGAGCCGTCGCGGCGCAGCTGGCCGTGGACAAGAGTGTGATCAGTCGGCACGTCAAGCCGCTGTGCGCACTCGGGCTGCTCGAGACACAGGTCGATCCGAGCGACGGGCGGGCACATTTTCTGGCCCTCACGCCGCTGGCCGTCGACAAGCTCGACGAGCTGCGGGCCGGCGACACGGCCATTGTGCACCGACGCCTGGGCACCTGGTCGGCGCAGGACCTGCAGGAGTTCGCCCGGCTGCTCGCCCAGCTCAACACGGCCTGACGCCGGCGAGCGTCGGGCCCCCGGTCAGCGGGTCAGCGGGTCAGCGGGTCAGCGGGTCAGGCCAGCGGCAGGCTCACCCGAAACCGGGTGTGGCCGGGCTCGCTCTGCACACTGACCTCGCCGTGGTGCGCGGTCACCACGGCCTGCACAATGGCCAGGCCGAGGCCGGTGCTGCCGGTGCCCCGGAAGCGCGACGAATCCCCGCGGGCGAAGCGCTCAAACAGGGTGGACTGCAGGTTCTCGGGAATGCCGGGACCGTCATCGGTGACCGTAATGACCGCGTGGGCACCGACATCCGTCGTCTCCGCGGCGAGCGCCACCGTCACCGTGGTTCCGGGGTCGGTGTGCACCCGGGCGTTGGCGAGCAGGTTGGCCACCACCTGGTGCAGTCGGGCCGCGTCGCCGCGTGCTTCGATGGGCTCCTCAGGCAGGTCCAGATGCCAGACGTGGTTCGGGCCGGCGGCGTGCGCGTCACTGACGGCGTCGACCAGAAGGATGGTGAGGTCCACGGGCTTCTGCTCCAGTTCGCGGCCCTCGTCGAGGCGGGCCAGCAGCAGCAGGTCTTCCACCAGACCGGTCATGCGCACCGACTCCGATTCGATGCGCGACACCGCATGCACGGTGTCGGGGGGCAGCTCCTGACCGCTGCGGCGGGTGAGTTCGGCGTCGCCGCGAATGGAGGCGAGCGGGGTGCGCAGTTCGTGGCTGGCGTCGGCGACGAACTGGCGCACCTTGCGTTCACTGGCCTGCCGGGTCTCCAGGGCCACGTCGACATGGTCAAGCATGCGGTTCAGCGCCGACCCGACCCGGCCGACCTCGGTGCGCACGTCGGTGTCGGCGAGAGGAACTCGGTCCACGAGCGACACCTCGCCGCGGTCCAGTGGCAGTCGTGACACCCGGGCGGCCGTCTCGGTCACGCGTTGCAGCGGGCGCAGCGCGACGCGCACGATCACCGTGGCGATCACGGCGGCCCCGAGCACGCCCAGCAGCGACACGACTCCGATGATCAGGGCCAACTGACCGGCCGTGCCGTTCACGGTGGCCAGCGGCAGGCCGACCAGGTAGAGCACGCCGTTGCGGGAGGTGTCGGCGCTGATGCGGTACTGCCCAAGCTGCCCGCCCAGGTCCACGGTCATCGGTGCGGACCGTTCGAGGGAATCCTGCAGCCCCGCCGACGTGGCCAGCACGGCCACCTGATCGGCCGTGAGAACTTCGATCGCGCCGGTCTCGCGGTTCGTGTACCCGGTGCTGATCGAAGTGCCGTCATAGACGAGCGCCAGCAGCCCCGGCGGCTGCGCCGGACCGCCCAGTATGGCGTCAGCCGTGGCGCCGAAGAATCCGCCCGTGGAGGGCCCCCGCTCGTCACCGTCGCCGTCGGCGCCGCCGAGCACCACGCCCGAACGATTGGCCGCCGAGGCCAGCTGGGCGTCGAGCCCGTCGCGCAGGTCAGCGCGCAGAATCGCCACGCTGACGACCCCGATCACCACGCTCACGAGGGCAAGCAGGGCCACCACCGCCAGCACCAGCCGGCGGCGCAGGGTCCACGGTGCTCGTGCCGACCCGGAACTCATTGCGCGGTCTTGAGCATGTACCCGGCGCCGCGCACCGTGTGAATCATCGGGTCACGGCCCGCGTCGATCTTCTTGCGCAGGTACGAAATATAGATTTCGACAACGGACGATTTTCCCCCAAAGTCATAGCTCCACACCCGGTCCAGAATCTGCGCCTTGCTCAGCACCCGACGCGGGTTACGCATCAGAAAGCGCAGCAACTCAAACTCCGTCGCGGTCAGCTCGATCGGCGTGCCGTCGCGGAACACCTCGTAGCTGTCTTCGTCGAGGGTGAGGTCGCCCACACTGATGCGCGGGTCGGTCGATTCCGCCACCGCCAGCGTGGAACGCCGAATCAGGCCGCGCAGCCGCGCCACGACCTCTTCCAGGCTGAACGGCTTGGTGACGTAGTCGTCACCGCCGGCCGTGAGACCGGCGATACGGTCGTCGAGCGAGTCCTTGGCGGTCAGGAACAGCACCGGCGTTTCCGACCCATCCGCTCGCACCCGCTGCAACACCTGCAGGCCATCGATGTCGGGCAGCATGATGTCGAGCACGATCGCGTCGGGGCGGAACTCCCGCGCAATGGTGAGCGCCTGCCGGCCCTCACCGGCGGTACGCACCTCCCAGCCCTCGTAGCGCAGCGCCATCGACAGCAGGTCGGTGAGGGTCGGCTCGTCATCGACCACCAGCACGCGAATGGCGCTGCCGTCGGCCTTGTGCAGGCGCGGACCGTGACCGGACTGGGGCGTGACGCGAGTGTTCATAGTTTCTTATTATTCAGTGATTCCTATGAACTGGCTAT
>JBBQYN010000307.1:0-3301 GCA_038208655.1 Actinomycetales bacterium | reverse complement strand
GGCCACGGAGATGTGCGGCAGGGAGGCGAGGTTGTGCAGCGCGTAGCCGTGGCGCTGCAGAAACTCTCCGAGCTGGGCGTGGGTGACTCCGGCGGCCACCCGCACGGTGCCGGCGGTGCTGTCAAGCTGGGGCTCGGAGGTATCCGCGCCGTCGAGCCGCAGCTGGTCCAGGGCCACCAGGGTGCCCACCGTGTCGGCGGAATCGTTGAAGGAGTGCCGCGAGCCGAGGGCCTTGACTCGGGAGGCGCCGGTCACAATCTCGGACAGCTGCGCCACGGAGGTGGGGTGCTGCAGGTCTGCGGTGGAATAGCTGACGTTGCCCGCCCAGTTGTGCATGAGTGTTCTCCCCGCCCGGGGCACGATGTTGTGCCTGCGCTCAGTCTGGCAGGCTAGCCGGGCAGCGTGTAGCCGCCCGGTTCACGTTGCACGGCGAGGCCGTCGTGCAGCAGGCTGGCCAGGGCGCGGTCGCGTTGTGCGGTGTCGGTCCAGAGCCCGGTGATCTCGGCATCCGTCACCGGATGGTGGGTGGCTCGCAGTTCGGCCATGATGAGGCCGCGCACCTGACGGTCGCTGCCGGCGAATTTCTTCTGCACGGTTTTTTGTGGCCCGTCGTAGTCGGGGGAGCCGGCGCGCAGCCAGGCGCAGGTCGCGCTGACCGGGCACACATTGCAGTGCGGTTTGCGGGCCGTGCAGACCACGGCGCCCAGTTCCATGATTGCCGCGTTGAAGACGGCGGCGTCGGTGCGGCCCTCGGGTAGCAGACGGCTCATGGCGGCGAGGTCGCGGGTGTTGCTGGGCGGTGCGGGGTGCGCGTGACCGGTCACGGCCCGGGCGATCACGCGGCGGGTGTTCGTGTCGACGACGGGGTGCCGGTGCCCGTAGGCGAAGGTCGCCACGGCCCTGGCCGTGTAGTCGCCGATGCCGGTCAGGGCGAGCAGGGCGGCCACCTCGTGCGGTACGACGCCGCCGTGACGTTCCGTGATTTCGACGGCGGCGGAGTGCAGCCACAGTGCCCGGCGCGGATACCCCAGGCTGGCCCAGGACCGCACGGCCTCACTGGGTGGTACGGCGGCCAGCGCGGCCGGGGTGGGCCAGCGCAGCAGCCATTCCTCCAAACGTGGGATGACCCGAGCCACCGGGGTCTGTTGCAGCATGAACTCGCTCACCAGAATGCCCCACGCCCCGAAACCGTCACGCCGCCACGGCAGGTCGCGGGCGTTGGCGCGGTACCACCGGCTGATCGTGTCGGCCAGGGCAGCGTTGCTGTCTGTGCTGTCTGTGCTGTCTGTGCTGTCTGTGGTGTCGGCGACGTCGGTCGGCGCCAGGGCCGCGCTGGAGGGGGCTGTGAGCTTCATCGCTTCTAACCTAGGCTTGAAATATGAAGCTAGCCTCCACGCCCCGCGTCGATTTTCTGCGTGCCCTCGCGGGGGAGATCCTGCACAATTACGGCCGTGGCCGTACCGTGATTTCGGTCGACGGCACGGATGCCTCGGGCCGGGCCGATTTCGCCGACGACCTCGCGGAGGTGCTCGAGGAAACCGGCCGACACGTGAACCGTGCCTCGATGCGGTATTTCCATGTGGCCCGCGCGGAGCTGGACGCCGACGTCTCCGATGCCGGCGTGCGGTTGTACCGTTCGGGCCTTGATGACTCGGCGCTGCGCCGGGTGCTGATCGAGCCGTTCCGGCTCGGCGGCAGCACCGCCTTCGTGACGCAGCAGCGCGACCCCGACAGCGACACCTGGATTGAACCGACCTGGCAAACGGCGCCCGACGATGCCCTGCTGATTCTCGACGGGGCGTACCTGAACCGGCCCGAGGTGCACAACCTCTGGCTGTACAGCATCCTGCTCGAAAACGCCGCCGATGCGACTGCTGCCACGGCAGCGGACCGGCTGTACATCGCGGAGGTGACGCCGCGCGACGTCGTGAACGCGGTCATCGACACCACGGATGCCGCGGCACCGGTGCGCCGCTTCCTCGACCGCTGCTGAGGGCGCCGCGTGGGCGTGTGGTGCGGCGCGAGCGGATGGTGCGGAGTGGGTGGATGGTGCGGAGTGGGTGGATGGTGCAGCGTGGGTGGACGGTACAACGTGGGGGAGCGGCATTGGCTCCTCAGCTCAAACAATGGCGCTGTTCGGGCAGGGCCCGAATAAAGCGCTCGGGCCCTGCCCGAACAGCGCCATAACTCGACACCCCGCCAATACCGCACCCCCACGCTGCGCGCGTGTGCGTGGCGAGCCGGATCGTACGGCGCTCACCGCGCTGATCGAGCAGCCCCGCGCTAGGCAGGCCCCGCAAAGTCAATGTCAGTGGATGCTGATTGACTTCTTTCATGACCACCATCGACGGTGTACTCAACGACATAACCGGTCTTCTCGACCGGTTCCCGCTCACCCCGGCCGTGTTCGCCGGGCTGCCCGATGACGAGTCGGAGGCTGCCTTTCGGGCGCTCAGCCTCGTGCACCGCCGCCTCACCACGTGTCTGGCGGTGTCGGCGGCGAACATCGAACGCCGTTCCCGGTTCACGGCAGGCCGTGACGGCCTCGCCCGCCGCAAGGGGTACAGCAACGCCGAGGCAATGTTGCAGGACCTCAGCGGCGGCGGAGGCACCTCACGACTCGAGGCCCGCACCCTCATCGAGGCGGGCACCATGGTCTTCGAAGCGGATGCCGCCCGCCAACGCCAGGCCGACGCAGCGCGCCAACGCCAGGAAGCGGAGGAAGAGCGTGCCCGCCAGCAGGCAGAGCTGGAGGCCGCCCGGCAGGCCGCGCAGACGGCCGGCGAACCCGAACCGGAGCCCCTCCCCGAGCCCGAACCAACCCCGAACCAACCCCGGAGCCGCCCGAGCCAGCCCCGTGGTTCGCCGGGATCGGCGACGCCGTCGCCACCGGCGTGCTGAGCACCCCGGCCGCCACCGCCATCCGTCGCGGCCTCGGCGAACCAGCACTTGGAGTCACCGAAGAGGACCTCACTCAGGCCCTGGCCGAGTTCATCCCGGAAGCCGCCACCCTGAACACCGACCAGGCCGGCAAGGCCGCCCGGGCCCTGCGCGATCGGATCGATCAAGAGGGCATCGCGTCTCGTTCGGCGGCGATGAAGGCGCGGCAGTACTTGCGGGTGTGGGACAAGCCCGACGGCATGCTGCACGGTGTTTTCGAACTCGACCCGGAGAACGGCAGCATGTTCCGGGACTTCATGCGTCAGGTCGCCGGGCCCCGCCTGGGTGGCCCGCGCTTCACGAGCGAGGAAGGCCGGGCCTGGGCGAAGGCCATCATGGACGACCCGCGCCCGACGGATCG
>JBBQYN010000306.1:0-3326 GCA_038208655.1 Actinomycetales bacterium | reverse complement strand
CGGTTACAAGCGTCAGGATCCGTACGCCAAACTGTTCGAGGACCGCATCATCTTCCTCGGTGTGCAGGTCGACGACGCCTCGGCCGACGACGTGATGGCCCAGCTCCTCGTACTGGAAAGCCAGGACCCGGACCGCGACATCGTGATGTACATCAACTCGCCCGGTGGCTCTTTCACGGCCATGACAGCGATCTACGACACCATGCAGTACATCCGTCCGCACGTGATGACGGTCTGCCTCGGCCAGGCGGCCTCCGCTGCCGCGGTGCTGTTGGCTGGCGGAACCGCCGGCAAGCGTCTGGCGCTGCCGAACGCCCGCATCCTCATCCACCAGCCCTCGGCCGGCGGCCAGGGCGGCGGACAGGCGTCCGACATCGAAATTCAGGCGGCCGAGATTCTGCGCATGCGCGTCTGGCTCGAAGAGACCCTGTCGCACCACTCCAACCGGAGCGTGGAACAGGTCAACAAGGACATCGACCGCGACAAGATCATGAGCGCGGCGGATGCCCTCGAATATGGTCTGATCGACCAGGTGCTCACGAGCCGCAAGAACATGCCCACGCTCGTCAAGTAACACCCGGCACGGCCCGCGGCGCCCCGTCTTCGGACGGGGCGCCGTTTGTCATCAGTCCTGTCTCCTGAGGCTTTCTGCGTCACCTGCGCGCATCTGTCACAGGCACAGGATAGGCTCAATTCAGCACAACCGATGGAGGAGGCTGGTATGGCCCGAATAGGCGAAAGCGCCGACCTGCTCAAATGTTCTTTCTGTGGAAAGAGTCAGAAGCAGGTTCAGCAGCTCATTGCCGGCCCCGGCGTGTACATCTGCGACGAGTGCGTCGAGCTGTGCAACGAGATCATTGAAGAACGTCTCGCCGAAGCCGGCACCGAAGAAGCCGCCAGCGAATTCGAGCTGCCCAAGCCCAAGGAAATCTTCGGATTCCTGGAAGAGTACGTCATCGGCCAGGAGGCCGCCAAGCGTGCCCTGGCCGTCGCTGTCTACAACCATTACAAGCGGGTGCGGTCCCGGTCCACCCTGACCGCGGCCGAGGCGATCCACGACGACGTGGAAATCGCCAAGTCCAATATCCTGCTGATCGGCCCGACCGGCTGCGGCAAGACCTACCTCGCCCAGACCCTCGCCAAACGCCTCAATGTACCGTTCGCCGTCGCCGACGCCACCGCGCTCACCGAAGCCGGCTACGTGGGCGAAGACGTCGAGAACATCCTGCTCAAGCTGATCCAGGCCGCCGACTACGATGTGAAACGCGCCGAAACCGGCATCATCTACATCGACGAGATCGACAAGATCGCACGCAAGGCCGAAAACCCGTCGATCACCCGTGACGTCTCGGGTGAGGGCGTGCAGCAGGCCCTGCTCAAAATTCTGGAAGGCACCACGGCGTCGGTCCCGCCGCAGGGCGGCCGTAAGCATCCGCACCAGGAATTCATTCAAATCGACACGACCAACGTGCTCTTCATCGTGGCTGGCGCCTTCGCCGGGCTGGAAGAAATCATCTCTTCCCGGGCCGGCAAAAAGGGAATCGGCTTCGGCGCCCCCCTGCACAGCAAGGGCGACGACGTGAACGTCTTCAGCGAGGTGCTTCCCGAAGACCTGCACAAGTTCGGTTTGATCCCCGAATTCATCGGCCGGCTGCCGGTGGTGACGACCGTCACCCAACTGGACCAGTCCGCCCTGATGCAGATTCTGACCGTGCCCAAGAACGCGCTCGTGCGGCAGTACCAGCGCATGTTCGAACTCGACGGCGTCGACCTGGAATTCGAACAGCCGGCGCTGGAGGCGATCGCCGACCTGGCCGTGCTGCGCAAGACCGGCGCCCGCGGCCTGCGCGCGATCCTCGAAGAGGTTCTCGGCCCCGTCATGTTCGAGGTCCCCTCGAGTACCGACGTGGCCCGGGTCATCATCACCCGGGCATCCGTTCTGGAGAACGCCGCACCGACCATGATTCTGCACCCCGCAGAACGCCAGGAGAAGTCCGCCTAAACAATCCCACCACAAACCGCTGGCGGGCGTCGGCAGAAAGCCGGGAGCACCATTCTGCAGCCCGTCAGCACCGGCATCGTGGCATCGATCACCGGATTCGCCAGCTCCTTCGTGCTCGTCATCGCCGGGCTGCAGGCCGTGGGGGCGACGGATGCGCAGGCCGCGTCGGGACTGTTGGCGCTGTGCCTACTCGTGGGCCTGACCTGCATCGTACTGCCGTGGATCTTTCGCATGCCGATCTCGTTCGCCTGGTCGACACCGGGGGCTGCCCTGCTGGTGGCGGCCGGCAGCACGACAGGTACGTTTGGTGCCGCTGTGGGCGCGTTCCTCGTCTGCGGCGCGTTGATCGTGCTGTGCGGGCTGTGGCCTGCCCTGGGCCGGGCGATCACGGGCATTCCCAAACCCCTCGCCGGCGCGATGCTGGCCGGGATCCTGTTTCCTATCTGCCTCGCTCCGATCACCGCTGTCGTGGAGCAGCCGCTGGTGGCCATCCCAATGGTGCTGGTCTGGCTGGTTCTTTTTCGGCTGGCTCCGGCCTGGGCGGTGCCGGCGGCGCTGGTGGTCGCTGGGATCGGCATCGTACTGACCGCAGGCTCGGGCTGGGCCGAGGGCTCGGGCGGTTTCGCCGGATTGGTCTGGGTGGCTCCGGTGTTCGACCCGCTCGTGATTGTGAGTCTGGGCCTGCCCCTGTTCGTGGTCACCATGGCCGGCCAGAATGTGCCCGGTTTCGCAGTGCTGGGCACCTTCGGTTACCGCGCCCCGCCGCGGGCGATCCTGGTCAGTTCCGGTGCTGCAACGATGGTCGGGTCTGTCTTCGGCGCTCACGCCGTGAACCTTGCCGCGATCACCGCAGCCCTGATGGCGAGCCCGGACGCGCACCCGGATTCACGGCGCCGCTGGATCGCGACGGTGTCGTCGGGGGTGATGTACCTGCTTCTCGGTCTGGGTACCGGGCTGGCCACGGCCCTCGTGGCTGCGTCGCCGCCGATCCTCATCACCGCGGTCGCCGGGCTGGCGTTGCTCGGCGCGCTCGTGAGCAGCCTGCACGGGGCGTTGCAGGAGCCGACGCACCGGATTGCGGCGAACGCCACATTCCTGGTCACGGCGTCGGGTGTCAGCGTGCTCGGTGTGGGGTCGGCGTTCTGGGGCCTGAGTGTGGGCGGGGTCGCCTACCTGTGGCTGGCTCGCGGCACCTAACAGAGCAGACAGACCGGACAGAGCGGACAGGCCGGACAGGCCGGGCCGCCGCCGGCGCCACGGCTCAGGCGTCTGCGGGGTCGTCGCCCAGAGCCCGCCGGGTGAGCAGGGGCGCGATCACGGCATC
>JBBQYN010000305.1:0-3327 GCA_038208655.1 Actinomycetales bacterium | reverse complement strand
AACAGTGTCATTCGTCAGTCCACCCCGACTGCCCGGCAGGCTCCTGATCCTGGTTGCCGCCGTGCTGTGGGGAACCACCGGAACAGCCGCGACGTTCGCACCCGACGTCAGCCCGATCGCCATCGGCGCGGCCGCGAGGGGTTGCGGTGGCCTGCTGCAGGCCCTGATCGCTGTGCGTTCCCTCCGACGCCATGCAGCGGGCCTCCGTCGGCAGTGGCGGATCGTCGCCCTGGGCGCGGTCGCTGTGGCGCTCTACCCGCTGGCCTTCTATTCTTCGATGCAGGGTCGACACCAACCAGGCCCACGTCCCCGACAAGCAAACTCGACGACGAGGTGGTTCGGAGCATCCGCCGGAGAAATCCGAGATGGGCAACGGGCCGGCCGCTTTCGTATCCGATAAGTCGTCCTTCGGGACGTGCTCCAGACCAACTGCGACCAGCCGAAAACGTGGCGTGATGCTCGGTATAGATGCGCGACAAGAGTGCGCCCAGAGAGTCGTGTTCACCGTGTGAAAGGTCAGCTTCCCACCGGAGTCGCCACGCCAAGTCAGCCATCCCGCAAGCGTAGCGAAGGCCTGGATGCGCGGGCGGCAGGCGCTAACGGATGTTCACCAGCTCGACTTACGAATGGGAACCTTTATCGACGACTATGCACCACCTCTCGTTCGCGAAGCGGCGTTTGGCGTCGAGTTCCGCAGTGCAGCCTGATCGAAGGTAGTGGCAGCGATTTCTCGACCTCCTTCGGCGCCTATCCAGTCGCTACTTCGAGCAACGATCGAGGAAGGCACCGGCCGACTCAGTGAACTCGCTCAGCACTGGCTGTTCAAGAGTTCCTTCGGATCGCTTCTGCATGATGTCAGCGGCGTTTCTCACAAGATTGCTGAGGTCTGGTGTCTGGCTTCGAACGCTTTCGCCGGCGTCCTCTCGAAGAACCGCCGCCCAGCTCTATACGAGTTGCTCATCGGCGCTCTGGGCGTTCTTGCCCGCATCGACCGTGTTGCCGTCAACGCTCCAATCGATATACGCAGCTTCGGTCGCGTCGCATGAGGGGCCACTGGCGGCCGGTGTTGACGAGCATGCGGCGAGCAGCACCAGGCCGACGAGCACCCCCATAGTTGTCCCGACAATCGGGACATTCCGACCGCGTCGTCGTTTCATGCGCACCCCCGGAAGTTACGGGCCGTTTGGCCTCGGTAATGATCGTGTGTGTGATCAACTCTTTGTAGGCCGTTTCGGCGCTGGATTCCTGCCAAGTTAGCGGCTGGTTTCCTGCCAAAAGAGCGCTAAAAATCAGGCCAGCAGATCCCGCCCAAGAAATGGGCTGGGGATGCGCGAGATTGAGATCACCCGGTGGCCGTGGCCCTCTCCGAAGCGATGGAGATAGGGGCCCGCCACCCCCAGATAGGTTCCTAACGGCGTAGCTACTGCCAAGCGGTCGCGCCGGAAGGAACCAGGAAGCAGATGACGATACCCATGTCCGTGCAAGAAAATATCAGAACTCTTGACTCCCACGGAATCGCGGGCCGTGAAATCGCCCGCCGGCTCGGAGTCAGCCGGGACGCGGTGGCGAAATACACCGGGCAACAGAACTATTCGCCGAAACCACCGACGCCCGTTCCGAGGCCCGCCGGGTCAGCCGTGACCGGGTTTGAAGACACCATCGAGACGTGGTTGACCGAGGACCAGCGCCGGCCCCGCAAACAACGTCACACTGCCAAGCGGATCTTTTATCGCTTGGTCAACGAGGAGAACTACAGCGGCAGCTACTCCCCGGTGCAACGCTTTGTGCGGAAGTGGAACGACCAGCACCGCCAGGCCGGGGAGGGCTTGACGGCGCTGGTTTGGCCGGCCGGCACTGCGCAGGTCGACTTTGGCCAGGCCGAGGCCATCATCGGTGGGATCCGCCAGATCCTGCACATCTTCGTCGTGACGTTCCCGTTCTCGAACATGCGCTTCGTGCAGGCCTACCGCGGCGAAACCGCCGAGTGTGTCTGCCAAGGCCTGCGCACCGTTTTCGATCACATCGGTGCTGCGCCGCGGCACCTGGTATTTGACAATGCCACAGGCATTGGACGACGCGTCGGCACCAGGGTCGTCGAGGCCAAACTGTTCGCCGCGTTCAAACTGCACTACCGGTCGGAGTCTCGGTTTTGCAATCCATACTCCGGCAATGAGAAAGGCAACGTCGAAAACGCCGTTGGGTTCCTCCGCCGCAACCTGATGGTTCCCGAGCCCGAATCAGCCACCCTGCAGGGCCTGAACGACATATTGCTGGCGCGGTGCATGGCGTTGGCTGAGGCCGTCCACTACCGCAAAGGCCTGCCCGTGAGCGAGCTCTTCGCCCAGGACATCGCCGCGTCGCTGGCACTGCCCGGCGTGGGGTTTGACCCGGTGCGTTATGAGTCCCGCACGGCTGACAAAAAGGGGAACGTGCTCATCGACGGGAACACCTACGCGGCCGGGTCCTCCTTCCACAGCCGCACCCTGACCGTTGGGCTCCGCCACGACGTGGTCGAGATCCTCGACGAGCATTCCGCGCCGGTGCGGTCCTTTCCACGGGCTTTCGGAGTGCAGGCCGAGACGATCTTCGAGCCCGCGGCGCTGCTGCCGTTGCTGGTCACGAAGCCCGGAGCCTGGAGCCATTCCCAGCTGCGGCCGCTGGTCCCGGGGCCAGTGCGCGACTGGCTCGACAAGGCCACCGCCACCAACCGCCGCCGCCTGCTCAGTGCCGTCGATGCCGCATCAGGATCAGCCGGCTTCGACGCCGCCATCACCGCTGCCGACCTGCTCATTCAACGCGGAGACACCCCGGAGATCGCCGCGCTGGGCATGCTCGCCCGGCGCCTGGCCGGCGGCACCAGCCCGGCCGTGGAGAACGTGGACCTAAGCGTTTATGACATCTTCACCGCCGACGCCTTCACCACCGTCAACACGCTGACGGGAGAAATCGCATGACCCTGATCACCGCACAGGACATCATCGAGACCGGCCGGCAAGCCTCGCTAACCCACGCCGTGCTGGTCGAATGGGCCGAGAAAGGCACCCCTAAACAGGCTCTCCTGACGCTTCCGTGGGTTAAACCCGGCCCGGGAGTACCGGTTTGTGCCCGCCGAGGCTGAGCATCGCGAGGGCGATCAGGGCGTCGGGTGATTTGAAGCCGAACGCGATGCGGGTCATGAGGCGGATTTTGGTGTTCATGGATTCGACGCGGCCGTTGGAGAGGCCGTGCTCGATGGACGCCAGGATCGCGGTGCGGTGCTTCACGATGCTTCTTTGGAGTTTCACGAACGCCGGGATCCGGCAGCGGCGAGCCCAGCTGACCCACTTG
>JBBQYN010000304.1:0-3339 GCA_038208655.1 Actinomycetales bacterium | reverse complement strand
TGGACTACTCCGCGTGGGAGGGCTACGAGATCGACGGTCACGTCGACACTGTCATCAGCCGGGGCAAGGTCATCATCGACCACGGCGAGTACCTCGGCGCCACGGGTGATGGCCAGTTCATCAAACGCGGCCTCAGCCAGTACCTGATCTAACCAGTACCTGATCAAAGGGGGATCGAGATGGATTTCGGAGCGGTTCTGCAGACCAACCCGCCGGCGGCGCGCACGGTGCAGCTGGCCAAACTGGCCGAGGCGCACGGCTTCAGTCACGTGTGGACCTTCGATTCGCACCTGCTCTGGCAAGAGCCGTATGTGATCTACAGCCGTATTCTCGCCGAGACCAGCCGCATCACGGTGGGCACCATGGTGACCAACCCGGCCACCCGGGATTGGACGGTGACCGCGTCGGCGTTCGCCACGCTCAACGAGATGTACGGCAACCGCACCATGTGCGGCATCGGCCGGGGCGATTCGGCGGTGCGCGCCACGAACGGAGCGCCGACGACCCTGAAGACGTTGCGCGAATCGATTCACGTGATTCGGGAGCTGGCCAACTCACGGTCCGTGCAGTACAACGGTGCCACCGTGCAGTTTCCGTGGAGCCGTGGTTCCAGCCTGGAGATGTGGGTCGCCGCCTACGGGCCGCTGGCCCTAAAACTGGCCGGTGAGGTGGGCGACGGCTTCATTTTGCAGATGGCCGACCTCGATGTGGCCGAATGGATGATCGCCTCCGTGCGTGCGGCGGCCGCCAATGTAGGCCGTGACCCGGCCTCGATAAAGTTCTGTGTGGCCGCGCCCATGTACATCGGCACGGACTGGACGCACATGCGTGATCAGTGCCGCTGGTTCGGCGGCATGGTCGGCAACCATGTGGCCGACATCGTGGCGAAGTACGGTGCCGACTCCGAGGTGCCGACCGCGCTGACGGACTATATTGCCGGTCGTGCCGGCTACGACTACAACGAGCACGGTCGGGCCGGCAACGCGCACGCCGCGTTCGTGCCCGACGAGATCGTGGACCGATTTTGCCTGCTCGGCACCGCCGAGGAGCACATGGACAAGCTCGAAGCGCTTCGGGCCATCGGCGTCGACCAGTTCGCCGGCTACCTGCAGCACGACAACAAGGAAGAAACCCTGCGGGTGTACGGCGAAACCGTGATTCCCGCGCTCGCCGACCACATCACGGCCACGCAGTGACCGGCCGTCCCGCCTCCAACCCCGCCGCCGACAGAGAGTAGAAACATCGTGACCGACACGTCGACCCTGGGCCCGAACACGAGCCCGCACCCGAACGACAGCCCGCACCCCACCGAGACCCCGCACCTGAACGACCGGGCGTTGCGGCTGGACCGGGAGCACGTGTTCCATTCCTGGTCCGCGCAGGCTGCCCTGAGTCCCGTGGTTCTCGCCGGCGGGCTCGGCTGCCGGGTCTTCGATCACGAGGGGCGCAGCTATCTGGACTTCTCGAGTCAGCTGGTGAACGTGAATATCGGCCACCAGCATCCGGCGGTCGTGAAGGCCATCACCGACCAGGCCGCCGTGCTGTGCACCGTGTCACCGGCCACCGCGAACCTGGTGCGGGGTGAAGCGGCCCGGCGCATTCTCGACCGGGCTCCCGCGGGGTTCGGCCGGGTGTTCTTCACCAATGGGGGAGCGGATGCGGTGGAGAACGCCATTCGCCTGGCCCGGCTGCACACCGGCCGCGACAAAGTGCTCTCCACCTACCGGTCGTACCACGGCAACACCGGGTCGGCCATTGTCGCCACCGGGGACTGGCGTCGCGGCCGCAACGAGTACGCGGCCGGGCATGTGCACTTCTTCGGCCCGTTCCTGTACCGCAGCGAATTCTGGGCGAGCACCCCGGCCGAGGAGAGCGAGCGGGCGCTGCACCATCTTGAGCGGGTCATCCAGAGCGAGGGCAGTGCGTCGATTGCGGCGGTGCTGCTCGAAACGGTGCCCGGCACGGCCGGCATTCTGCTGCCGCCGCCCGGGTATCTGGCCGGTGTGCGGGCGCTCTGCGACCGGTACGGCATCATGCTGATCTTCGACGAGGTGATGTGCGGGTTCGGGCGCACCGGGCGCTGGTTCGCGTTCGACGGCTATGACGCGACGCCCGATCTGATCACCTTCGCCAAGGGGGTGAACAGCGGGTATGTGCCCACCGGTGGGGTGATCATCTCCGAGCGGATCGCTGCCGACTTCGACGAGGTGGTCTTTCCGGGCGGGCTCACGTACAGCGGGCATCCGCTGGCGATGGCGTCGATCGTGGGGGCGCTTGATGCGATGGCCGCGGAGGGCATCGTGGAGAACGCGGCCCGGATCGGGAGCGAGGTGCTGGGCCCCGGGCTCAGGGCGCTGCAGGCGGCGCATCCGATCATCGGCGAGGTGCGCGGGGAGGGCGTGTTCTGGGCGCTCGACCTGGTCAGCGACCCGGTCACCCGGCAGCCGGTAACGGCGGCCGTGATGGCGCGGGTGAAGGCGGAGATCATCGGGCGCGGTCTGTTGCCGTTCCTGGCGGAGAACCGCATTCATGTGGTGCCGCCGTGCGTGGTGACCGACGCCGAGGTCGCCGAAGGCTTGGCCATCATCGATGAGGTGCTCGGGCTCGACCTGCTCGGCTGAGCGCCTGGCGCGGGCTAGGGCGCGGTGAGCGGATGCCCGTGCTCGGCCTGCACCCGGGCGGCGCGGGCCCGCAGTAGGTCGACCACGGTGCGCACGGCAAGGCGTTCGGCACGGTCGGGACGCATCAGGGCCACGATCTGGCGTTCGGCTTCCACGCCGCGCAGCGGGGTGAGCACTAGGCGGCCCGGCTGGCCGCCACCCGAGGTGTACCGGGGGATCAGGGCGATGCCGAGGCCGGCGATGACGAACGATTCGATCAGGGCGAGGTCCGCGAAACGCTGCGCCATGGACAGGCGCCCTCCGGCCTGTTGCTCGATTTCGTGCAGAATGCGCTCGAACGGGTAGCCGTGCGTGACGCCGATCCAGGTCTCGCCGAGCAGGTCGCGCGGGGTGACCCAGGCCCGACCAGCCAGGCGGTGTCCGACGGGCAGGCCCACGTCGAGCGGTTCGGTCATCAACGGAACGACGGTGAGGCCGCGGCCTCCCCAGGATACCTGGCCGCGCATGGAGTGCGCCAGCACGATGTCGTATTCGGCGGTGAGGGCGGGAAAGTCGCTCAGTTCGGGGTCTTCGTCGGCGCAGTTCAGGGCCAGGCCGGTCACGGCGGTGAGGTCGTGCATGACGCCGGGCAGCAGCATCTGGCCGGCGGTGGGAAAGGTGACCAGACTCACATCGCCGGTGGCGTGGTTGCGGAACTCATCCCAGAGCGCGGTGGCCT
>JBBQYN010000303.1:0-3352 GCA_038208655.1 Actinomycetales bacterium | reverse complement strand
GAGCCTCTGGGCCAGGTTGAGCGAGGCCCAGTCGAAGCTCTGCACGCCCACGCGGTGACTGAGGCCCGACGCGGTCACGGCGCGCACCACGGCCCGGATCAGCTCGCGCATCGCCGGCTCGCCGGGGTCGAGAACTTTCGTTTCGATGTTCAGCCGCACGGTGGGGTGGCCGCTCGCGAGCTCCAGCACCGCGCGGAGTTCCGGCACCCGGCTGCCGGGCTGGTGCACCTGCTCGGGGTAGTCGGACAGCGGCTGGTAGCCGCAGTCGAGGGTCTGGATCTGGGCGAGGGTGAGCCCGCGCACCGGGGCGTCCGCGTACGGGAACGCGGGGTCGCCTGCCCACAGCGGAGCGGTGTCGCGGCATTTTTCGGCCGTGAGCACGTCGTCGTGCCAGACCACCACGGCGCCGTCGGCGGTGAGATGGGTGTCCAGTTCCAGGGTTGTCACGCCCACTACGAGGGAGTGTTGGAACGCGGCGAGGGTGTTCTCGGTGATTTCGCCGCGGCCGCCGCGGTGGGATTGCAGGTCGAAAGCGGCGGATGCGGCGGGGCCGGGAGCATCCGTCGCCCGCGACTGCGCCGGGCCGGCTGAAACGCCCGTGCTGCCCGCGGCGGTGCCGCTGCTGGGGCCCACGCCGGCACTGCCGCTCGGGCCCACGTCGGTGCTGCCGGCGGCGAAGGCCGCCCCGCCGGCGAGCGCGAGGGCGATCCCGAACGCGGCGGCGAGGGTGAAACGGGTGAGCATGGCGGGGCGACTCCGAAAGCGTCAGGGGGCGTGCCTCGTGTCGCGTGACAGGGCCGTATCCGAGGTTCGGAGGGGGCGGGCATTTCGGTGGGTCGGGGGCGGATTCCCCGGCCCCGCCGAGGCTCTCCGAGGCTCTCCGAGGCTCTCCGAGGTGGGTCTCCCCCATCCCCGGCGCATAACTCCTGCAATGTCAGAGGGGACGAGCCAACTTCCGCGGAATTCCGCGGAAGCTTGTCGGCCGGCCCGAGATTTGCAGGAGTTATGCGCTCGTGTCAGCCGTCACCTCGGCGAAGGCCTCGGCGAGGGCGTCGGAGACCTCCTCGGTGGTGGCGCGTCCGCCGAGATCGGGGGTGCGCACATCCGTTTCAACCAGCACGTGGCCCATGGTGTCGACCAGCGCGGCGCCGGCCTCGGGGTGTCCGAGGTGGTCGAGCATCATCGACGCGGCCCAGACCTGCCCGAGCGGGTTGGCCTTGCCCTGGCCGGCGATGTCGGGCGCCGAGCCGTGCACGGGCTCGAACATGGAGGGGAACTCGCCCTCGGGGTTGAGGTTGGCCGACGGCGCGATGCCGATGCTGCCGATGATGGCGGCGCCGAGGTCAGTGAGAATATCGCCGAACAGGTTCGAGGCCACGACCACATCGAAGCGACCGGGGTCCAGCACGAACAGCGCCGCGAGGGCGTCGATGTGGTACTCGGAGATCTCGAGCTGCGGATGCTGCTGGCCGAGTTCGCGCAGAATCTCATCCCAGAAGGGCATGGTGTGAATGATGCCGTTGGACTTGGTGGCACTGGCCAGTCGGCCGTCGCGTTGTTCGGCGAGGTTGATGGCGTAGTTCATCGCGCGGGTCACGCCGAAGCGGGTGAAGATCGACTCCTGGATGGCGACCTCCTGCGGCAGCCCGCGGTACAGGCGTCCGCCGCTCTCGGAGTACTCCCCCTCGTTGTTCTCCCGCACGACCTGAAAGTCGATGCCGCCGGCCGGAACGTTGCGCAGCGGGCTTTCGATGCCGGGCAGCAACTTGATCGGGCGCAGGTTGATGTACTGCTGGAACGCGCGTCGGATGGGAATGAGCAGGCCCCACAGCGACACGTGGTCGGGCACACCGGGGAAGCCGACGGCGCCCAGCAGAATTTGGTCGCACTCGGCGAGCTGTTCGATGCCGTTCTCGGGCATCATCGCGCCGGTGCGCGCGTAGTACTCGCAGCTCCAGTCGAAATTCTGCCATTCGAACGCGAACCCGAAGCGGTTACCGGCCAGCTCAAGCAGGCGCTGCGCGGGCGGCATCACTTCGGTGCCGATTCCGTCGCCGGGGATGACGGCGATGCGGTGGGTGGGAATGGTCATGGGGGTGCCTCCAGGCGTCGATGTCCAGAGGTTCAGTCAAACCCGGTCTGTGCGGCCGCGTCCAAGACCAGAAGCCGATCAATCCGATAGGTTCTGGCTATAAAACCTGTTCAGAAGCATATTCTCGGGCGACAGTGACGAAGGCGTGCGCGGCCGGCGTGAGCGTGTGGCCCTCGCGGAGAGCGAGCGAGACCTGCAGCGTCACGATCGGGGCGAGGTGCATCACCGCCGCGCCGGAGCGCCGCGCGAAGCCGCTCCACGACGCCGGCATCACGGCCAGCCCGCCGCCGGCGAGCACGAGCGGCAGAATCGCCGCCCGGTGTTCCACCTCCACG
The DNA here is from genome assembly GCA_038208655.1 of Actinomycetales bacterium. Taxonomy (GTDB): domain Bacteria; phylum Actinomycetota; class Actinomycetes; order Actinomycetales; family Microbacteriaceae; genus Cryobacterium. The sequence goes on along the minus strand of JBBQYN010000303.1, from coordinate 925 downwards.
GCCAGGTCCACGTTCACGCCGGAGTCGATGATCTCGTCGACCACGCGCCGCATCACGCTGCCGGACGGCGACACGATCAGGCGCTGTCCGGCCAGGTCGGCGCGTTCCACGGTTTCATGATCGTGAAACGGATGCCCCGGCACCCCCATGAGCACCATCTCCTGGTCTTCGAGGCGCTCCAGCACCACACCCGGCGTGGGCAGAAAGTGGGCGGCCCCAAGCAGCCCCACCTCGCACGCGCCGCTGGCGACCATGGCGGTGGTTTCAATGCCGGTGAACGAGGCCCGGGCGCGAATCGTGACGCCTGGAAACCGTTGTCCGAACGCCAGCGCGATGGAGCTGAACGGTTCCACGGCCTGGGAAGGCATCAGCGCCAGGTCCACATGGCCCTGCAGCCGGCCCTTGAGGGACTGCGCGGTGGCGGTTACGGCGTCGAGGCTGCGCACGGCGCGGCGGGCCGGTTCGATCAGGGCGGTGCCGGGCTCGCTCACGGTGACGGTGCGGCCGATGCGGTGGAACAGTTCCACGCCCAGTTCCCGCTCCAGGGCCGCGATGGCCTGCGAGATCGAGGGTTGCGCCACGTGCAGGTGCGCGGCCGCGCGGCCGAACCCGCCGTGGTCGACCACGCCCAGAAAGTAGCGCAGGTGTCGTACGTCCATGGGTCTCCTCGGCGGCGGTGCCGTTCCAGTCTATAAAGGCCCGCGCCGACACCGGGCAGACCCGACCTTACCGAGGTGGGGCATCCGTCGCCCGGCCGGAGAATCGTCAGGTGCCGTAGTGGTAACGGCACCCGGCGATGCGCACGTCGTCACCGTCGAGCTTGTAGACCAACCGGTGCTCGTCGGTGATGCGACGGGACCAGTATCCGTGAAAGCCATGTTTGAGCGGCTCGGGTTTACCCATACCCTCGTTGCCATTGCGGGCA
>JBBQYN010000302.1:0-3362 GCA_038208655.1 Actinomycetales bacterium | reverse complement strand
CGGGCGGACTCGACGTCGGCCCAGCTCGGATACTCTGCGGCCGTGGCTGCAGGGGCGACACCGGCGACGGCGATGACGGCCACGATGGCGATCGCCGCGCGCAACGCGTGACGGGTGGCCGTGCCCTTAATCAAGAAAGTTCACCGTGTGGTTCAGGTTCATGGTGCGCATACCCATCCATTCGTCGTCGTGCTTTCCCAGATCAGACAGCGAAATATGGCTGCGTGTCCCCCAAACGACAGTACCCGATCGAGCCCCGGGCGGTGAATCGGGCCCCGGTCTACGATGACAGAGCGCCTCTGACAGCCTGTCACGGCCGCGCCTGAGAGAAAGCCGTCATGACCGATTCCCCCCGCACGGCCCCACAGCGACTGGTACTCACGGTCGCGGTGCTCGCTTCGTTCATCGCGTTCCTGGACGGCACGGTCATCAACGTGGCGCTGCCCGCGATCACTCGCGAACTGGGTGGTGGGCTCACCACGCAGCAGTGGGTCGTCGACGCGTACCTGATCACTCTGGGCGCGATCATTTTGCTCGCCGGGTCGCTGTCCGACGCGTTCGGACGTAAACGGGTGCTCTTTTGGGGGTTGTGGGGGTTTCTCGTCACGAGCATCATGTGCGCGATCGCGCCCACGGCATCCGTTCTCATCGTGGCGCGGGCGCTGCAGGGCGTCGCCGGTGCGTTGCTGGTGCCCAGCTCGCTCGCGCTGATTCTGTCGGCGTTCCGCGGCGTGCCGCAGGCGCGTGCCATCGGCGCCTGGACGGCGTGGACGAGCACCGCGTTTTTGGCCGGCCCGCTGCTGGGCGGCCTGCTCGTCGACCTAGCCTCGTGGCGGTTGGTCTTCGCCATCAACGCGCTGCCGATCGCTGTGACCCTGGTGCTGCTGGCCCGGCTGCCCGCCGACCGGGCACCGGATGCCGACGCCCGCGTTGACACGGTCGGTGCCGTTCTCGGTGTGCTCGGCATCGGACTGCCGGTCTTCGCGCTGATCGAACAGGCCAACTACGGCTTTGGAAGCCCGGTCATTGTGGTGCCGCTGATTGTGGGCGTGGCCGCGCTCGCGGCGTTCCTCTGGCACGAACACCGCACCAGCCAGCCGATGATGCCGCTGAGCCTGTTCCAGGTGCGCAACTTCTGGGTGGGCAACATCGCCACCACCTTCATCTACGGCGCCCTGTCGCTGGGCACTTTCGCGCTGGCCGTGTTCCTGCAGCAGACCGCCGGGTACTCGGCGACCCTCGCCGGCCTTGCCCTGCTGCCGGTGACGATTTTCAATATTGCCCTGTCGTCGCTGTTCGGCACCCTCGCCGGTCGGATCGGCCCGCGGCTGTTCATGACCGTCGGGCCGATCATCGCCGGAACGGGCTTCTTCGTGCTGCTGCGCATCGGTGACGACGCGGCGTACGTCAGTCAGGTGCTGCCGGGGGTGCTGATCTTCGGGCTGGGCCTGTCAATCACCGTCGCCCCGCTCACGAGCGCGATTCTCGGCGCGATCGACAGCGGCCGTGCCGGCATCGCGTCGGCAGTGAACAACGCCGTCTCGCGGGTGGCCGGGTTGGTCGCCATCGCCGCCGCCAGCCTGATCGTGGGGGCGCAGCTCGATCTCGACGGCCTGCACCGTGCCCTGTTCGCCACCGGCGCCCTGCTGGTGCTCGGCGGGCTGGTCTCGGCCCTGGGCATACGCAACCCGCGCCCGGCGGCCGTCGGCGCCCCGGCGCCGTAGCCGGCTTCGCCCGGCGGATGGCGGTGCCCGGCGCGGACGGGCGCGACCCGCGGAGGCGGGCCGAACTGGGTACGATGCGGGAATGAGTATTCGATGGGGAATTATAGCCACCGGCGGCATTGCGCACGCCTTCACCGCCGACCTGGTGGCCAACGGCCACACCGTGCAGGCGGTCGGGTCCCGCAGCCAGGCCGGCGCTGACGCGTTCGCCGCCGAGTACGGCATCCCCACCGCGCACCCCAGCTACGCGGCGCTGGTCGCGGACCCGCTGGTCGACGTGGTGTACGTGAGCACGCCGCATCCGTTTCACGCCGCGAACGCCCACCTGGCCCTCGACGCCGGCAAGCACGTGCTCATCGAAAAGGCCTTCACCCTGACCGCCGCCGAAGCCCGCAGCCTCGTTGACCACGCCCAGACCGCCGGCCTGCTCGTGATGGAAGCCATGTGGACCCGGTTTCTGCCGCACATGGTGCGCATCCGCGAGATTCTCGCCGCCGGCACCCTCGGTGACGTGCACACCCTCATGGCCGACCACTGCCAGAACCTGCCCGGCGACCCGGCCCACCGCCTCAACGCGCTCGAACTGGGCGGCGGCGCCCTGCTCGACCTCGGCGTGTACCCGATCTCGTTCGCACACGATCTGTTTGGGGCGCCCGAGACCATTCTCGCCACGGCCACGTTCAAAGCCACCGGGGCGGATGCCCAGATCGCCACGATCTTTCGCTACGCCGGCGGGCAAATGGCCACCACGCTCTCGGCCAGCGACACCCTCGGCCCGAACACGGCCAGCATTCTCGGCACCCTCGGCCGTATCGACATCGACGCGGTCTGGTACTCGCCGACCACGTTCCGGGTGATCGACGCCGACGGCGAGCTGCTGGAGACCTTCACGACCGGGCCCCTGCACGGCCGGGGCCTGTACTTCGAAGCCGAAGAGATGGAACGCCTCATCGGTGCGGGAGCGACCGAGAGCGCCGTGATGCCGGCGGAAGAATCCGTAGCGATCATGCAGACCCTCGACGCCGTGCGCGCGCAGATCGGGCTGCGCTACCCCGGCGAATAGGCCGCCAGGCCCCGGGGTCGTGACGGCGCTGACAGCGGCCGTGATGCCGGGGATCGGGCAGCCTTCTCCGGTACCGTAGAACCGTGCCCGAACCCGAACTTCCCGCCGCCACGCCCGCCCGTTCCGAGCGGCCCAACCTGCCCGGCGCACGCCCGCACCGCGGCCTCGCGGCCCGGTTTCAGGCGCACCGTCGCGCCCGGCTGGTGACCAGCGGTGCCGTGGTGTTCGCCCTGCTCGGCAGCTGTGCCGTGGTGGCCGGGGCAGCCACCGGCGGGGGCGATTCCGGCACGGGAGCCGCGGCATCCGTCGCCGTCGCCATGCCCACGCCCACGCCCAGCCCGACGCTCACGCCGGAGGCCCGCCCCGTTCCGGGCGAACCGACCACCGCCAGCCGGCTGCGCACCTGCTCGGTCGCGGGGCTCGCCGCGGACCCCCGGCTGGCCAATTTTCAGGGCCAGGTCGTAAACGCGAGCACCGGAGAAGTGCTCTTCGACCGCGGCGGCACAGTGCCCTCCCGCACGGCGAGCGTCATGAAAGTGCTCACCAGCGCCGCGGCACTGAGCGCCCTCGGCCCC